>JANNEK010000214.1:0-2428 GCA_031378605.1 Chitinophagaceae bacterium
GGCAAACCAGTTACTGCATCAACCTGGTAAGAGTTAACCAGGTCCTGAGTTGGTTGAAAAAATCCACAGCAACCACCCGGTCCACCGGTGTAAGGAAAATTCAATACATCACCCCAGCCGCCGTTATCACCATTGGCGCCATCATTAACAGAATACTGAACCGAAAATACTGCTTCTGCACTGTTCTTAGTATCAGCATCAAAGCTTGCATCGAATTTAGCATTCAATGCATATTTGGTTCCTTTAGAAGTTTTACCGTTTGCAATAATTGCATTGAGAATCGTTAAAGCACCGGCATAATCTTTACGGAACATTTTTGTTTTTGCTAAGAATGCACCAGCGGACCATTTGTTAACACGTCCGATTTTATCTTGCGCCTCAGGTAAATTATCATAAGCTGATTGAAAATCTGCCTCGATATTTGGCCAGATATCTTTATCATTTGCTGGTTTTAATGTAGCATTCTTTTCATCTACATAAGGAACCATATTCCACATTTTCTTTGCTTCAAGATGATAGTGCCCTCTCAGGAAACGTGCTTCCGCAGTTATTCTTTTAATATCAGAAGCTGAGATATCGGTAGCTTTTGCCATTACTTTGAGCACGTTATTGCAACGGGTTACTCCTTCATAAACAGTTCCCCATTTGTTATTGAAATAACCATTTGTTGCACCTGCTTCAAAACGCTCCATTGGATTTATATCCTGCTGATCACCTGCGTCAGAACCTTTGTGTGCATCACCACCAACTACTGAACCATAAACCCAGTTGCTGCCCGATGCATCCCAGTTACCACCAGCACCAAATCCATCTAACAATGAATAAGCGCCGATTAATAAGCCTTCTACCCCTTTACTATTTGCCAGTACGTTTTCATCTAACGAACCGAGGGGTTTTCTTTCGAGAAAGCTCTTACTGCATGAATAGATAGTGACTCCCGTGAGTGCTATCAGAATTGCGTAAAAGAGTGTCCTTTTCATATTGTATATTCTTTAAATAATTAGAATGTTACGTTTACTCCGAATAAGAATTGTTTTTGGTTTGGATAGTTTCCATAATCAATACCAAATGAGGTATCATTACCGATAAACTCCGGATCCAACCCTGTGTATTTAGTAATCGTGAACAGATTTGCGGCCTGCACGTAAACGCGGAACCGGTCTATTCCTATTTTATTGATGGCTGATTTGGGGATTGAATAACCAAGGATCAGCGACTTCAATCTCAGGTAAGAACCATCTTCCATTAAGGAAGAGTTCGGCACCTGCTGATTACTAAAGTTAGAACTGTTTTCAACAATTGGAAGAGTACCTCCTTTATTGGTTGGGCTCCAGGCATTATATAAGGAAGCTTTAGATTTACCTCCCTGGAATGAAGAATAATAATCGGTCCACCAACGGGTATAATTAATCACATCCTTCCCCTGCACTCCATAGAAGAAAGCGCTTAAATCAAACCCTTCATAAGAAAGATTCAGATTCAATCCATAAGTGAACTTAGGATTGGGATTACCATAAAAAACACGGTCATCATCATTAATTTTTTTGTCGCCATTTGCATCAAGATATTTATAACGACCTTGTTTAGCATCTTTTTGTGTAGGAGAACTAGCTACCTCTGCTGCATCCTGGAAAATACCTACTACTTTATATCCATAAAAAGCAGATACCGAATGACCAATCTGATTGCGGGCGAAATCGCCTATTCTTGATCCGCCAGTATTAAAAAAGTCGGAGCCTTCTGCTAAAGCAGTTATTTCATTTTTATAAGTAGTAAAGGTGAACTGAGCATCATACTTTAACTTCTTATTCATGAAAGTACCACGCTTGGTAATTCCTAAATCGATACCTCTATTCTTCATATTGGCAATGTTAATAGAGGGGGCGTCTGCAGTTCCCTGAGTTGTATTAACCGGAGGTAATACAAACAACAAGTCATTGGTTGTTTTGTCGTATACATCAAATACTATTTCCCAGGTACCATTGTCTAAGGTTGCATCAAAACCAATATTTGATGTTACGTTTCTCTCCCATTTACCTTTAGGATTGCCAATTCTAAACTGACGGAAACCTTGCAAAGCACTATTACTTGAACCTCCTAAATCATAAAAGGAAGAACCCAAACTACCACGAAAAGTAGAGAATGCATTATCGGGGTTGATATTCTGATTTCCTAATGTTCCCCAACTTCCGCGAATTTTCAAGTCAGTTATCCAACCAACACTTTTCATGAAATTTTCGCGGGATATGCGCCATCCTGCAGAAAACGCAGGGAATACACCATAACGGAATTCTTCTCCAAAAACCGATGAACCATCCCGGCGAACAGTAGCGCTTGCCAGAAATTTATCTGCATAGGCATAGTCAGCTTTTGCAAACAACGAAAACCTGGCTCTTTGTGCATAAGGACCACCATCATTGGTTTGAAC
>JANNEK010000216.1:0-1610 GCA_031378605.1 Chitinophagaceae bacterium
CCATAGTTCCAAAATCACCGGCATGCCAAATTTCATTACAAACTTCAAAGTGTTTTAATATGGCTTCATCAAAAAAGCCATGCGTGTCCGATATTAGTCCGATAACTTTCAATGAATAAAAATTGTAATAAAATGAAAGAATGAAGATAGCTTTTCATTCCGAATTCCAATTGTTTTTACCTATCCCGAACAGCATTAAATAGTGGTATGAATGTAGAAAAATAAGAACGGGCTGTTTGAATTTTCTTATATTTGAATATGCTTTATCATCGTAACTTTTTGTATTGGATCGATAAAAGAAAATGGAAATATGTTTTCCTCCTTACTTCCCTTGAATTGTCGCAATAATATCTCTAACGCAATCATGTTTTTAATGTTTGAATTAAATGAGAAGGTTATCTAAAAACTATTGTTTCATTGTAAGTACTTTTTTCGGACAACCACAAACTTCACTTTAAATTATTTTTAAGATGCCGCATTATAAGCAAGCAGGTAAAATTCCGCACAAACGACATACGCAATTCAGAAAACCTGATGGTTCATTGTATTCTGAGCAATTATTCTCGACTGAAGGATTCAGCAATGATTATTCGTTATTGTATCATTGTCACCCACCCACTCAAATCATAAAAACTGAGGCCCAAATCAGCGTAGCACCAACTATTGCTGAGGAAAAAATGCTTAAGCACAGATCCTTTGAGGGATTCAACATTAAACCTGTAAATGATTTTTTAGAAAGCAGGGTAGCGGTGCTGGTGAATAACGATTGCCATATTGTTTTAGCAGCTCCGCAGGAAAGTATGAAAAATTACTTTTATAAAAACACCGATGCAGATGAATTGATTTTTGTTCATGAAGGAACTGGTGTTCTGAAAACGTTATACGGTGAATTATCTTTTGGGTATGGCGATTACCTTGTTATTCCACGTGGTACAATCTATCAAATTGAATTTGCCAAATCACATAACCGCTTATTTATTATTGAATCTTTTAGCCCTATTCGTTTTCCCAAAAGATATCAAAGTAAATATGGTCAATTATTAGAAAACGCACCCTTCTGTGAAAGAGACTTGCGTACACCTGAGAATCTTCAAACATTTGATGAGACAGGCGACTTCCTGATCAAAGCAAAGAAGAAAGGGATGTTATATGGACTTCACTATGGCACTCATCCATTTGATGTGATTGGGTGGGACGGCTACTGCTACCCGTTTGCTTTTAGTATTCACGATTTCGAACCAATTACGGGACGGGTTCATCAACCACCGCCCGTTCATCAAACGTTTGAAGCAACTAATTTTGTTGTATGCTCCTTTTGCCCTCGTTTATATGATTATCATCCAAATGCAATACCCGCCCCTTATAACCATAGTAATATCGATAGTGATGAACTTCTTTATTATGTAGATGGTGATTTTATGAGCAGAAAAAATGTAACCAGGGGAATGATGACACTTCATCCGGCAGGCATTCCTCATGGACCGCATCCGGGAGCTGTTGAAAAAAGTATTGGAGCAAAAGAAACGAAAGAGCTGGCGGTAATGGTAGATACGTTTCATCCATTGATGTTAACCAAAGAGGCGTTGGAAATTGAAAACAATGATTATGTG
>JANNEK010000223.1:0-3925 GCA_031378605.1 Chitinophagaceae bacterium
TGGCCCATTTCCCACTAAATGTAAAAATCGAATAAATGCTTTGCCAGCAGGCGGATCCGAAAGGTTGTCGACTATTATAGATTTTTTAAACTTTGTAATTGAATCTGTAATAATAATTGTGTAGTTTTTATCTGCATCCAATACAATATCCGTATTTGTAAAAGGTACATCAGAGTTATCCAGATTTAACCGTACATTAAAACCCCCTGCATTCACTTTTTTGTAATCGGAAATGGAAAGATAATTGATTGGTCCTGCCAGCAAATTTCCATCTGGCAAAAGGCTTATCGAAGTAGTAGTAGGCGAGGCATTCATTAACCTTATGGAAGTTTTTGCCTGGTTGTCATTTTTTTTACCGCATCCGAAGATCATAAGAACATATGCAAGGAATGCAAAATGAAAAAATTTCGACTTCATAAAATTGAAAATTTCAATAAAGATAAATGCTATTGGAGGTATAGGAAGATAACCTTTCCATAAAAAAAAGCGAAAAGCCGGCAATTACCGGCTTTTACATACTATCTTAAATTCAGTTTACTTATTCATCATTTGTTTGGCTTCGATACTAAGAGTTGCATGAGGTACGGCACGCAGTCTGGCTTTATCAATTAATTTACCTGTAACCCTGCAGATGCCGTATGTTTTGTTTTCAATTCTGTTAACAGCCTTCTCCAGGTGATCCATATAGTGTATTTGCCGGCTTGCCAATTGAGCTAACTGTTCGCGCTCCATACTCATACTTCCGTCTTCCATCGTCATATAACGGTTATCTGTTTCATCGCCGCCCATTTCATCTTTACGTGTAATTAAACCCTGCAAATAAGTAAGTTCTTTTTTTGCCTGATCCAATTTTTTCTGGATTAACTCACGGAATTCTTCCAAATCAACATCACTATAACGCATTGTTGGCGCTGTGTCGATAATTCCTGGTTGATCGAGCACTGATTTCGTAAACTCAGGCTCATATTTTCTAGCCGTTTTTGTTTTAATATCAGGCATCACTAATTTACTTGGCTTGGTTGGTTCTGTTTTCTTTTTCACTGGTACTGGGGGTGCTGAAACTAATTTAATAATGTTACCGCTTACTGGTCCTTTTATTTCGGGCGCTTTTTCTATCGGCCGCTGCGGAGGTTGTGCAGGTGGTGCAACAGGTGCCACTTTTTTAGGCTCAGCTTTTACAACCGACTTAACTGTAGGTAGCGCTTTTTGCACCGGTTTTACGGGTAGCTTTTTAGAAGCCGTTGCCTTCGGGGCTGGTTTTGCAGCTTTTTTCGCAACCTGTTTCGTTGGAGTAGCTTTTGCCACAGGCTTTTTTAAAGGTGCAGCTTTTTTCGCGGGAGCTGTCTTCTTTGCTGGCGCTGCTTTCTTTGCTGGTTTTGCTATTTTTTTCTTGATTGCCATACGGTTAGGCTTTTTTTGTAACAAATACTTTTAATGGAACTTCGTTTACTTCAATTTCAATGCCATGGGGTAATTCGGAAATAAATTCGAATTTATCTGCCATAATTTCGGCGCAAATATAGTTTTTATATTCAATTAAGACCGACTTAAGCGCAATATTGTCAAGCACATTTACGAATATACGGTCTGTTAGTTCAAAACCGCTTTCTTTTCTAATATTTTGTATCCGATTCACAAATTCACGAGCATCGCCTTCTTTCTTTAGTTCTGGCGTAATAGTTATATCTAAAGCAACCGTTAAACTACCTTTTGATGCAAATTCCCAACCGGGTACACTGTCTGTCTTTATTTCAAAGTCTTTGCCTTCAACTCGTATAAGGTCATCATATTTATCAATAGGAACTATATATACAATAGGAATCCCAAAATACTCCATTAGGGGGTTACCGTCTTTTGAATAAATTTCTGCAGCTGTTCCACTAATCGTTAATCTACTTATCTCTCTTTGATAATCATCTCTGTCTTCGCTATTAAGAATCTCGGCCCACTTTTCAACAATTTTCATTTTCTTTCCCAAAATCGATCCTAGAACTTTATGATTGGGTTTAATTTTCCACCTGAATTTGAGGGTTGATTGTGAAGTGTCTTGTATGATTATTTCTTTAACATTCGTCTCATTCTTTATTATTTCTGAAACACTATAGATTTTCGGCGTCATCTCAAGTTTCGTAGGAATCAAAATTCTTTGTAAAGGTTGACGCACTTTAATATTTACTTTTTTTCTTAATGATAAAACAAGTGATGAAACATCTTGCGCCAATTGCATCCGTTCTTCCAATGCCTTATCAATTCTAGTGGTATCCGCAATTGGGTAATCGGTGTGATGGACGGACTCCACGGAATATCTTCCCGAAACTATATTCAGGTTCTTGAAAACAGTATCACTAAAAAATGGTGAAACAGGAGCCATTAATCGAACAATAGTTTCGAGGCATTCATACAATGTTTGATAGGCGCAAATTTTATCCTGTTCGTATTCGCCTTTCCAAAACCGGCGTCGGCACAAACGCACATACCAATTGCTCAGTTGTTCGTCTACAAAGTCTTCAATAACCCGGCCAGCCTGAGTGGGTTCATAATCGTTCATATAGTCTGTTACTTTTATAATTACAGAGTTCAACGACGAAAGTATCCAACGATCGATCTCGGGCCTTTGCGACAATGGAATAGATGGCTCTTTAAAAGCAAAGCCATCAATATTTGCATAAAGTGCAAAAAACTGATAGGTATTATATAGTGTTCCAAAAAATTTCCGTTGTACTTCTTTTATTCCTTCCAGATCAAATTTAAGGTTATCCCAGGGTGATGCATTAGTGATAAGATACCACCTTGTTGCATCAGCGCCATATGTTTCAATCGTTTTAAAGGGATCAACCATATTGCCTAAGCGCTTACTCATTTTATTGCCATTCTTATCCAGCACCAACCCGTTTGATACAACTGTTTTATATGCGGCCCCCCCACCCCCCAAAGGGGGGATTTTGGAAGTCCACTCCGGTACGTCTTTTAATTCTTTATCCAAGCTATCGTAAATAAGGCATCCGATTGCATGTAGAGTATAGAACCATCCCCTGGTTTGATCTACTCCCTCGCAAATAAAATCTGCAGGAAAATTCTGTGCAAAAACCTCTTTGTTTTCAAAGGGGAAATGCCATTGAGCATAGGGCATGGCACCACTATCGAACCAAACATCTATCAAATCAGCAACTCGTTTCATTGGTTTTCCGCTGCTACTCACTAATATAATATCATCTACATAAGGTTTGTGTAAATCTAAAATCCCTTCATGGAGATAATGTTTATTCACCTCTTCTCCGAGTTTTTGATTGGCATACCGTATTGCATTATTTAATTCTTCAATTGAACCAATACATAAAACCTCTCCGCCATCTTTTTCTTCTATGTATTCTCCATTTTCGTCAATCGTTTTCCAAATCGGTAAGGGCGTTCCCCAAAAACGGCTGCGACTCAGGTTCCAGTCAACTAAATTTTCCAACCAATTTCCAAACCTCCCCTCGCCGGTTGATTTTGGTTTCCAGTTAATGGTTTTATTCAACTCTACCATTTTATTCTTGATGGCAGTTGTTTTTATAAACCAGGCATCTAACGGGTAATACAAAATAGGTTTATCGGTGCGCCAGCAATTCGGATAATTATGTTCGTATTTTTCAACTTTAAAAGCACGGTTTTCTTTTTTCAGTTTTACGGCTATGTCCACATTCACATCCACATAATCTTTCTCGTCTTTATAGTTTTTTACATAGCGGTTGCTGAACTCACCCATGCCATCCACAAATTTTCCCTGGCGGTCAACCATGGTGAGAATACCGATATTGTATTTCTTTCCAACTTTAAAGTCATCAGCTCCAAATGCTGGAGCAGTGTGAACGATACCTGTACCATCTTCGGTAGTGACAAAATCTCCAACTAAAACATGAAATGGTTTTGCGCCAGGTGTTTCTTC
>JANNEK010000449.1:0-12093 GCA_031378605.1 Chitinophagaceae bacterium
GAGTAATAGTTCTATTTGCGAATGGATATCTTCCACCCCTTCATCAATCGTGAATTCAGCTTGTTCAATACTGGCGGCTATTTCTTTTAAACCTATTAAGGCAAACGAAACTTCTTCATTTGTCATTAATCCTACTTCTCCCAACATCGTAACATGGGCAATAGAGCCCTGTACATCATAGCCTGCCAGCAAAAGATCAAATTCTTTATCGCGGCCTACTGTAAATTTTTCGATGATTTCAGAAACAGACGTACTTTCCTTTTGCCAGAGTTTCATTTTTTATTATTTAATATTTTATCACCTGTACTATTGATAATAATTTTTTGCCAATTTTCATTTTGCCAATGCTAAAATTCTTAAAGCAATTGATCTAAAAGTTGAATATAAAGATCAATTCCATTTTTTATTTCTTCTGTAAAGATATATTCATTGGCGGTATGGCTTCGGGCGCTATCCCCCGGCCCCATTTTTAATGTTTGAAAAGGCATTAACGCCTTATCAGATGTTGTAGGGGAACCATAATAGGTTCTGCCTAATTGAATTCCTGCTTCGATTAAAGGATGATTCAATGCAATGGAAGTAGATCGAAGACGGGTGCTTCTGGGTTGAATTTCACTTTCAATATTTTCTTTAATTACTGTAAGTATTTCTTCAAACGGATACAATTCATTTACCCGGCAATCAATAATAAATTTACATTGAGCAGGTACCACATTGTGAGCCTTATTATCAGTCTCAATAACAGTAACACTCATTTTTACCGGACCCAATAGGTTGGATACTTTCGGAAACTGGTAAGATTGTATCCATTGAATGTCTTTTAGTGCTTTGTATAACGCATTTTCGCCTTCATTTCTTGCAGCATGGCCCGCACGTCCATGCGCAACCGCATCCAATACCATTAAACCTTTTTCAGCAACTGCCATTTGCATTTGTGTGGGTTCGCCAACAATGCCGCAATCAATAATTCCCAAACGGGGTAATAGTGCTTCAATTCCGTTTTGTCCCGAAATTTCTTCTTCTGCGGTAGCCGCGAAAATTAAATTGTACTTAAGGTTTTCTTTTTGATAATAATAAAGAAATACAGCCATTAAGGAAACCAGGCACCCACCAGCATCATTGCTACCCAGGCCGAATAATTTCCCTTCTTTTTCTGATGGATCAAAAGGGTCGAGTGTATATCCTTTATTCGGTTTTACGGTATCGTGATGAGAGTTTAAAAGTAAAGTAGGCTTCGCTGGATTGAAAAAGAGATTGCTTGCCCAGATATTATTGAGATGCGTTTTGGTACGAACGCCTTTTGATTGTAAAAATCGCTCCAGTATATCTGCCGTATTTTCTTCCTCTTTACTAAAGGACGGTGTAGCAATTAGTTTTTTTAATAACCCCACTGCATCTTCAAATAATATGTTTAGTTCCTCAGTGCGCATCTAATAATTCTTTATAATAAAAACGTTGATAAACAATTCTGTTATCTTTCCATGGTTGTACAAAGGCTTCAGATATTTTTTTCTGCCCGATTTTTTTACTTTCAAATACAATCTCCATTGCTCCCATTACTATTCTCTTTACTTCGTCAATTACTATTCTGTGGATAGCTATAGAAAAGCTATTTACTTTTCTTATATTGCTTACTTCCAACTGCAGCAATTTTTTTACTTGCTAAAGCGTCATCGTTATTTTCAATCTGAATTATTTCATCTGCATAAAATCGCTCAATGGCCCCCAGGCTTTTCCCGGATTCTATCAATTTCTTATAATCATCAACCGTTTTCTGTAAGGTACCCATCATTGTGCCATTATGGTTGTTCCTGAATTGCCAGTCAGTAATGAAGGGAGATTCTCTGCGTTTCCAATAATTACTTTTTTTACTCCATTATTCAATGCAGTAAAGGCATTTTCAAGTTTTGGAATCATTCCGTCAAAAACCTTTTTTTCTGTTTTAAGAGATGCAAAAATAGCTGGATTAATTGTTTGAATGACCGATGTATTATCAGTTGCATCCAACAAAACTCCTGCTTTCTCAAATGAATAGATAAGATATACTTCATACGAATCACTCAAGGCTACAGCAATTTCCTGTGCCATCGTATCTGCATTGGTATTTAGTATATTTCCTTTTCCATCATGGGTAAGTGGTGCAACTACCGGAACAAAATTATTATTCAGAAATAATTGCCAGGTCTTAACAGGAATAGTTTCGCTATGCACATCTCCCGCAAAACCGTAATCTATTTCTTTCACAGGGCGTTTAGTAGCCGGAATAAGATTAGCATCTGCACCTGTTATTCCAATGGAATTACATTGTAATGCTTGCAATCGGGCTACTATTTTTTTATTGATTAATCCTCCGTATACCATTGTTACCAAATCAATAGTTTCTGCATCCGTTATTCTTCGTCCGTCTGCGTAATTCGATTTTATTCCGAGTGCATCTCCAATACGTGTTGCAATTTTTCCTCCACCATGAATAAGAATTTTTTTCCCGTCAAGACGCGCAAACTCTTGAAGAAATGTTGATAATAACTTTTCATCATCAACAATAACACCGCCTATTTTTATTACCGATAGTTTGTCCAAGATGGTTATTTTGTTCTTAATAGTTCAGCCAATACTGCCTGTGCTGCCCATACTCTATTACCTGCCTGTTGTGTTACCAAGCTGTTTTGCCCATCCAGTATTTCATCACTTAATTCTATATTTCTTCTAACAGGCAAACAATGCAATATTTTTGCATTATTGGTGCTTTGAATTTTTTTATTTGTAAGCATCCATTCCGGATCATTGCAATAAACTCTTCCGTAATCTGTATACGTGCTCCAGTTTTTTACATATACAAAATCTGCGTCCCTCAACGCTTCATCCTGGTTATTTGTAATAGTGGCTCCTTTCGTAAATTGTGAATCTAATTCATAATCTTCGGGGTGTGTTATTACAAAATCAGCATTACCCCAAGCGTTGATCCATTGCGCGAAGCTGTTTGCTACACATTGTGGTAAGGGTTTTACATGGGGTGCCCAGGTAAGAACTATTTTAGGTTTATTATTTTTTAGTTGTGGTTTGCTATTGAGGAATTCAGAAATGGTGATAATGTCTGCTAAACTTTGTAACGGGTGCAGGGTAGCGCTTTCCAGGCTAACTACCGGAATGCCCGCATATTTTATGAATTGTTTTATATATAGTTCGCTATAATCATCTTCTTTATTTTTTAATGATGGAAACGTGCGAATACCAAGTATATCAAAATACTTTCCTAAAATAGGGGCCGCATCTTTTACATGTTCAACGGTTGTACCACTCATGATTGCTTCTTCTTCAAATTCAAAAGCCCAACCTTCTTGTCCAACATTAAACACGATTGCTTCCATTCCTAAATTTTGTGCAGCAATTTGTGTGCTTAATCTTGTACGCATACTTGGATTTAAAAACAAACAACCCATACGCTTACCCGCACCAAGTGTTTTATCCTTTGATGGATCCACCTTGTACGATAATGCTTTTTGAACGAGGGATTCTATATTGCCTGCATCTTTAACATGTACAAATTGTTTCATTTTTCAGGTTGCTGTTTCTTTTCTTTAATAATTTTATAAATACGGATCAAGGATAACGCTATTAAAAGATACACAATAAACCAGAGTAAAACCTTAATATATCACTGTTTAAAGAAATTTATTCATTCCAAAATCAGCCATCAATCGGCTAAAATTAGTCGGTGTACTGCTAAAGAAAAGTATAAAGAATAGATCAATAAGAAATGGTAACAAAATCAAAAAGCCGAATAGAACAACAATACCATTTCCTTTCAGGTTCATATACCAGTTAAGTTATTGATTCATCAACTTCTCAATTTCTTCTTTAATTGCCTCTATAAAATCTTCCGCATCCCGTTTCTTCAATGCCAATGAAGGCAATAATCGAATGGTAGCTGGTTTGGATTCTCCGGTGAATATCTTTTGATTCAGCAATAAATTCTTTTTGAGGTCTTTTAATTTTTCAGGTACATCAAAACCAATCATTAATCCCCGACCGCGAATATTCTCCAGCCCATCAATCTTTTTTAATTCCTCTTTCAAATAATGCCCGGTAGTTACTGCATTTCCCATGAGTTTTTCTTCTTCAATAATTTCTAACACAGCTATTGCTGCAGCACAGGCAAGATGATTTCCACCAAACGTAGTTCCCAATTGAAAATGTTTTGGTTTAATATGTGGTGCCAGTATTAATCCCGCTACCGGAAAACCATTTCCCATACCTTTTGCCATGGTATAGATATCGGCATTCACCGATGCAAAATCATGACTGAAAAATTTTCCACTTCTTCCATACCCGCATTGTATACTATCGGCAATATATAAGGCCCCATGTTCATCACACAATTGCCGGATCTTTTGTAAAAAACTATTTTCAGCTACATGAATGCCTCCAACGCCCTGGATGCCTTCAATAATAACAGAAGAAATTTCTTTTCCATTTTTTTTGAAGCAGGCTTCTAATGCTGCTTCGTCATTGAACGGAAGAAAGAATACATTATCTGTTTCATTTACAGGGGCGATATAATTTTTATTATCAGTAACCGAAACCGCCAGGGAAGTTCTTCCATGAAAAGATTTAGAAAAAGCGATTATTTTTTTACGGGCATTATGGAAGGAAGCCATCTTTAATGCGTTTTCATTGGCTTCAGCACCACTATTACAAAGAAATAATTGATAATCGGGTTTGCCGGATAACTTTCCTAATTTATCAGCCAGTTGCTGTTGCTGTGGAATACGTATAGAATTGGAGTAGAAAGCAATCTTTTCGAGTTGTTCTTCTATCCGTTTTACCCAATGCGGGTGGGTATGACCGATACTGATTACTGCGTGCCCGCCATAGAGGTCCAGATACTGATCTCCCTTATCGTCCCATACATACGAACCTTTTGCTTTTACGATGGCGATGTCATTAATAGGATAAACGTCGAATAAATTCATATTTAAAAGGTTTATGGCGAAAGGATAATGGTGTAAGGAAAACAAACAAGTCACTTTTCTTTATCGCCGCGTAAAAATTTTAAAAAAGAAATTAGCATTGCTCTAGTTTCATTGACCAACTTATTTACAGTTTCGTATTCTTGTTGAGTAATATATCCTAATTCTACCGCTGCAAAACAGCAATAATCAGTTTCATTAACGGATCCAAGAGAAGTATCAAGAAAATGAGCGAAATCCTTATCCGTAAATCTACCACATCCTTCAACGATATTCAGTGGAACCGATAATGCTGCTCGTTGAAGCTGTGAAGTAAGTTCGTACTTTTCTTCTTTTGGAAAATTTACTGTTATTTTCTTTTTGATGTGAAGGTAAATCTCATGCGATTTTTTCCAAACCTCCAGTTTTTTATAATCACGCATAGTAATTAAAGATGAATAGTGACACATATTAGTCGTTTAGGGTTTTCCTTAAACCCTCTGCCATATACCTTTTACCTTAAAAATAATTTGCCTTTAATACCAACCCTTCTTCCTCTTTAAATCCAAACATTAGGTTCATATTCTGTACAGCCTGCCCGCTGGCACCTTTCAATAAATTATCCGTTATTGAATGAACCACCAGCATAGCATCTACTTTTTCTAATTGGATGATACATTTATTTGTATTTACTACCTGCTTTAGAAAAATCGGCTCATCACTAATATGTGTAAATGGGTGATTGCTGTAAAATTTTTCATAGAGTGTTGTAAGTTCATTCAATGATAATTCACAGGTAAGCTGCGAGCTTACAAAAATACCTCTTGTAAAATCGCCCCGCCAGGGAACAAACCTCACACCTTGCCCATCTCTTTCGGAAGAAGGGCGAAAAGTATTTTGTAACTGATGAAGGCTCTGATGAATTTCACCCAGGTGCTGATGTGTTAATGTTTTATACGCCTGTATGTTATTTGCACGCCAACTAAAATGAGTGGTGGCGCTTGGCGACTGTCCGGCACCGGTACTTCCCGTAATTCCAGTAGTATATACATCGTTCAACAATCCGGCTTTTGCAAGGGGTAATAAACCTAATTGAATAGTAGTGGCAAAGCAACCGGGATTTGCAATATTGTTTGCTGATTTTAAGTGTTCCCTGTTTAGTTCGGGAAGACCGTATACAAAACTACGAGACCCAAACTTTGAGCTGTAAGCCAGGCGAAAGTCGTTTGCAAGATCAATAACCCTGATACCATCTGCGATCTCATTTTCAAGCAGAAATTTTTTTGATTCTCCATGACCTAAACAAAGAAATAAAATATCAACAGCACTCTCTTTCTTTAAAAAAGCAAGATCGTTGGTGAACAACAAATCAGTATCTCCCAACAAATCCTGGTGAATGGCCGAAACTGGTTTGCCTGCATTGCTTCGGCTATGAATATAAGAAACCGATACACCCGGATGATGAATCAATAAGCGAATGAGTTCGCCACCTGTATAACCGGCGCTACCGATAATGCCTGCTTTTATTTTTTTGTTCATGACTTAAGGATGTAATCGCTGCTGGGTTCATTCTGAACCTTATATTTTATGTTTTGGATTTCAGATTTTCTTCCTGTACTGCGTTCCAAATACTTGTTTGGTTACCAAATATCTTACTAAACCCTCTTACATCCTGCCCAGTAAAACCTGTATTCATTTCACCATATTTTCCAAACTTACTGCTCATTAAATCGAAACTCGATTCGATACCTGTCACCTGGAAACGGTAAGGCATCAATTGTACAAATACATCTCCGGTAACTGTTTGCTGGCTATTTTCAAGAAAGGCTTCAATATCTCTCATAACGGGATCGAGTATCTGCCCTTCATGCAGCCAGTTGCCGTAAAATTGTGCCAATTGATCTTTCCATTGTAATTGCCATTTCGTAAGCACGTGCTTTTCCAGGGCATGATGCGCTTTTAATATGATCATTGGCGCTGCCGCTTCGAAACCAACTCTTCCTTTTATTCCAATGATTGTATCGCCCACATGAATATCTCTTCCTATTCCATAAGGACCGGCAATAGTTTGCAAGTATTGAATAGCCTCTGAAGGATGATTGAATCGTTTGTCGTTTATCGTTTGTAGTTCACCTTTTTCAAATCCCAGTCTGACTTCCTCGCTTCCCAACTTATTGACTTGCGTAGGCCAGGCTTCTTCGGGCAACATTCCTTTTGAGTTCAATGTTTCTTTGCCTCCTACACTGGTACCCCACAATCCCTTATTGATCGAGTACATCGCCTTTTCGAAGTTTATTTCTACGCCTTTGCTTTTTAAATAGGCTATCTCCTGTTCACGGCTCAGTTTCAGATCGCGTATGGGTGTAATAATTTCTACACCCGGAATCATGATATGAAAAATCATATCGAACCTTACCTGGTCGTTACCCGCTCCCGTACTGCCATGAGCAACCGCTTTTGCACCTAGTTTTTTTACATGTTCCGCTATATGCAATGCCTGGCTCAATCGCTCAGCAGAAACACTTAATGGATAGGTATTGTTTTTTAAACAGTTTCCGAATATTAAATACTTAATGATTCGATCATAGTATCCTTTTACCGCATCAATTGCAGTATGTGATTTTACTCCAAGAGCATAGGCGTGCGATTCAATTTTTTTTAACTCTTCCGTGCTGAAGCCACCCGTATTTACAATTATGCTGTGTACCTCGTATCCTTTTTCATCCGAAAGATATTTTACACAGTAGGTAGTATCGAGGCCCCCACTGAAACCGAGTACAATGCTGCCTCCCCCGGCCCCTCCGAGGGAGGGGGGTATGTGAGCACTACGATTAAAATTAGTCGTCATTTATTTTTAGAAGTTGAAAAAATAATTAAATAATGATTTTGGTTTGGATGCTCCGCTATTCGAACTGTTTTCGTTATTTTCTTTTTTAAGAAAAGGCTTCAGTAGCTTCCATTCTTTGAAGCGAAGCAATCGTTCAAAAATGTTTTTATTTTCTTCGAAGAATTGTTTGGTTTCTTCTGGTTCATAATGATCTTTTGGATCATACAACATGGCTGTGCACATACAATTCTTTCGTTCTTTACTCATTAATATTTCATAGTTCACACAACTTTTACAACCTGCCCAAAAAGCTTCATCCTGTGTTAGCTCACTATAGGTTACCGGTTCGTAGCCAAGTTCACTATTAATTTTCATAACAGCCAATCCGGTTGTTAAGCCAAAGATTTTTGAATCGGGATATGTTTTACGGCTCAATTCAAATACTTTCTTTTTAATGGCTTTGGCTAAACCTCCTTTGCGAAATACAGGTGCAACAATTAAACCGGAGTTGGCAACATATTCACCATGGCTCCATGTTTCGATATAACAAAAGCCTGCCCAAATGCCATCCTGGTTAAAAGCGATTACTGCTTTTCCTTCTCTCATTTTATCCTGAATATATTCCGGGGTACGTTTAGCAATGCCGGTTCCTCTCGCTTGGGCAGAAGAGGCCATTTCATCACATATAATTTGAGCAAAGCTAAGATGAGTTTCGTTTGCTTCTACTATTTGGAAATGGTGTTGCTTGTTTTCCATTGAAAAAAAAATTGAAATAGTAAATAACTTGAATTGATACACGATTCCCCTTTGGGAGGCATAGTTCCAATACCTGAAAGGACACTATGGTAGATAGATATCAACGTCGCACCACAACGGGAAACGGGCGACTAACAAAAACTGTACGAGGAAGTACAGGAAAAACCCCACGCAATATAGTAAGCACGCTCAGCGTACGTACATCAGCGATTTGTGAGGTGAGATTTTTTTGCATGTATTCTTTGAGTATTCTGGTGCTTAAAAGTTTAACATCACAAAAGAAAACATTTTTTTTTATAATATCCTTGTTTTTATGCTAAAATTTTGGTTGAAACTAAATTATTTTAAGTAACAACTGTTAGCGGTTTATTGTATAGAGATCCAATTTAATTGCGTTGGTGTAAATTTTACGTTGGCTTCAAGTAATATTCTTCTTACCAAATCGGGGTATTGAAATCGTATTAAATGACCTGCTTCCGGAATAAAAATGAATGCTGCATTATTATGTTTGAGTTGTTCTTTGGCAAAATCGAAATTAGAAGGATTAACTATTTTATCGGCACATCCCTGTATTACAGTAGCGGAAATGGATAGTTGCTTCCATTTAGGTAATAGAAGTTGTAATTCTTTTACATGTGTATTTTTTTCATCGGTAGAACTTCTTAAGAAATGAGGTAGCATCCATTTGATGGGATCGAAGCGGGTAAACTTACTGAACCACCAGAATTTTTCAATAGAAGGATCAATAGAACCCGCCAGCATAACAAGGTGCTTAAATTGATTGGGATAGGTGATGGCCATATTAGCGGCAATGGGGGCACCATACGAACTGCCCAATACAATGGCGGGTTTGTTAGAATGATTTAGTAATAAGGCTTCGTGTAATGCAATAGTTTGGGTTTGAATAGAAGTAACTGCTTTTCGTTTATTGTGGAACTTCGATTTATTATAACCCAGCCGGTCAGGCGCAATAATATGAAAGCGGCTTTGCAGCAGTGAATCACTCAACATATTTCGACTACCATACCAGGCACCCGGTGCTCCATGAATTAATAATAACGGTGGAAGCGTATCAGATCCGGCGGTAGCACAAAATAATTTTACAGAATCATTCTTAATGATATAGAAGGAAGGTTTGGGTTTATCTTTATAATACGATTTCAATTCCTTTTCAGTCATAGCAAAGCGGCCGAAGCAACCGGAAAGGATGGAGGCTGTAAGTAGTAAAATCACATAAAAGGGAAAGCGAAACATTTAGCTAAGATAATCCAAAGAAGTATGCTTATAAATAATGGAATATATCTTCCTTAAAAGAATAAGAGTATCGTTGATGCTTACCAAAAAATAAAAAGACTATCATAGGTTGCTTTGAGAAGATTTTTTTTATTCCTTAAAGAATCCATTGGTTTAGCTGGTACAATTGGAATAGTTTTTTGTAATCCATTCGAATCAGAGGGTTTTTTAAATAGTTGTTGAGCCGAAGAATCAATGTTTAATTGAAGTTGAACGATACTTGTTTCTTCATTGCTTCCGGTAATATCGCCAGAATCTTTTTTGGTTGTGGTTAAAAGCAAAATCGAACTACTTTTATTATTAGGAACTATGAGCGTTTTTCGGATTGAAAGATTTCTGACAGAAGGATCGTTCTCATTTTTATTATTACTTGTAGATGCATTCATAAGAAGAAAGGCAATAATGGAGACTGTTATCGTGCCAAGTAATACAATTATTTTTTTAAAGAAGGTTAGATATTGGCGGTTCAAATTTGTTTGAACGAAGCTCCAATGCAGGTTTTGTTTTGAGAGGTCTACTTGCCAATTCTCAACTTTATTGCGGATAAATTCATCGATATGTACAAATTCCTTCATAATTATCTTTTTTAAGTTGAAAACAATATTCAATTTGTTCTTTTAATAATTTTCTTGCTTGTGCAAGATGCCATCGGCTGGTGCTTTCTGGTATGTTAAAGAAAGTAGCAATTTCTGCATGAGAAAAACCATCAACAGCAAAAAGGTTAAATATAATACCGGCAGGTTGCGGTAAAGAAGTAACCAGGCTCATAATTTCATCTGAGGAAATTTTACTGTAGATGGCAGGTTGAATTGAAATATCTTTAGTTTCTTCAATAGATAGTGGTGGTGCTATAGAGATTTTATTTTTTTTACGATAGTAATCGATGGCTGTGTTTATCATAATCTTTCGTATCCAGGCACCTAGTGGGCCTTCGAATTTGAAAGAATCTATTTTTGAAAAAATTTTTAAAAATCCTTCATTCATCATTTCGACAGCCTCCTCCTGTGTTTTTGAATAGCGCAGGCATAGCTTTATCATGTCAGGATAATACTGATAGTATAATTGTTCCTGGCATCGTGAATCTTTTTTCTTACAGCCAATAATAAACTCCTGTTCAGTCATTCGCTTTTCAAGATATAGTATCAGAACTTTACACCAAGTGTCCAGGAAATAGCCTGGGCAGTTTTTTTAACCTCGTCTATAGTTCCAGGGTTATAGATATCCTTCCAAAAATGGAGGTTATAAGTCAATTCAGAAAACAAAAATATATTCTTTCCTATTGGAACATCAATGCCAATTCCCGGATTCAAATAATAACTTGCATAGTATCCTATTCCTGCTGAACCAGTGAAAGGAGATGAGCTGTATCCATTTCCAAGAGCGAAATAAGTATTAACTGGTTTGTGAGTAGATAGGTTGTAATACCCCCTCACTCCATAATTACTTAATTTGAAACGTTTATATTTTTCCTGGCTTGCACCTTCTGTCAGGCGGCTTTCCGGCCCGAATTGGTGATATTGTAATGACAACGAAAAGTGTTTTCCAATGCGAATGCCTGCTTCTGCACCAAAGCTATAACCTATGGCATCTCCACTGAAGAACCCTCCATGCAGTTTAAAAAAATAGTTTTTAAGCGTACCTGTATTTATAGGATAAAACGACTTATCGATTTTCTCCGGGACGGCAGTAATTGATTCTTTTGTTAGTTTTTCAATATCGGTGTATAAAATTTCAATTAATAAGCGTTCATCACTCTTAATTTTAATGCTTTTGCCAGGAATTTGTTCAATGATGATACCTTTTATAATTATTCCATTTTTAAGATGAACAACATCGTAAAGTTGTTGGGTAACCGCAATCATAGGGGTACTTCCGAGTAGTATAAAGGATAAGTAAAGTGCAGTTTTTTGCATATAAGAGTATTTTAAATTATATACTCTTATTGACGTGGGAATTAGGATGCTCGTTGGTAGAAAACACGATTATTTTTAAGAGCGCAGAAAGAGAAGTAAAAATAGTGATCAAAAAAATTCTAGTAATAGAATAAGGTATAGACTACGATTGAGAATATTTTTTGATTACTCTATGTTCGCTTGTTCGCTATTTTCTTCTTCCTGAAGGTTTGTAGCATTCAGTGTATGATTTAATCTTTACACCTCTTTGCCCACCGCTAAATTTCTCCAACTATGTATTGCAGCACTCATTTCTTTGATCAAAGAAGGGTCTTTTTCGATCGCATTGCCAATCACAATTACATCAGCACCGGCT
>JANNEK010000301.1:0-9738 GCA_031378605.1 Chitinophagaceae bacterium
AGTATTATTTTTTTTATAGGACTCATTGATGGCGGATTCAATTGCCGTAAGATTTTGTGGGACCTGTTCAGAATAATTGTACGGCCCCATCGCAGAGGGTGCTTTATACCAATGTTTGCCGCCGTACAGGTAAAAATTACCATCTCTGTTTTTAATAATCGTAAATGGAGAGTTAATGACTGTTTCTACTCCCCATTCTGTACTTTGTTGAAGTGTTGGTTTACCATCGATAGATACTAAGATGGCAGGTTGCCTTGAATAAATAATTTCGGGTGGAGTATTATCTAACGTTCGCGATAAATTATTTTGTTGTTCGTTTAATTTTAACGATGAATTTAATTGCTCATTGGTAAATTGAACATTCCAAAAAGGAATTTCCTTTTCCAGGGCAACCTGTATAGTAGAAGTTTTTTCCTGCAAACTTTCCCCGGGCAGTTTTATTGATTTTATTTGTACAGACCTAACGACCTTACCCTGGTTGGTACTTTCCAGAGTAGCAGAAAGCCATGCTACACCAAAAGTTGGGTCAGACTTACCTGCTTCTATAACCGATATGGCTGCTCTTGCCTGCAGTGTATTGCCTGAGAAAGATTCAGTTTGCCATTCGTACATCTTAATAATGCTGCCGTCAGTTGCGGTGGCTGCCTTAGGCCAGCTACCTGTTTGTTGGGCTGAGACAGATAAAAGAAGTCCGCTTAGAATAATTTGAGTGAGTGTAAAAACTATTTTCATAATGCGCCATTTTAGGGTGATGAAAATTGCATGAGTAATTCTCTACATACTAAATGTATGAAAACACCATGCCTATGGCGATTTTGAAATGGTAAAGTTTTGTAAAGGAAAAGTGAATGTTGGTTAGGAAGTTTTTAGTTTTGATTTATGCTTTAAAGTTCTTTAGGTGTTACAACCCGAGCATTATTTAACAACGCTTTATCGGGTTAACTTTTTTTTAGCTAAGAGATTAAAGGAGGAAAGAGGAATACAAGAGTAATATCTTTTGAACTGAAAGCTCTTTTCCTTTGTCTCCTTTCTCTTTTATACTCTTAGTAATTATTTTTGGCTAAGAGGTTAAAGAGGAAAGAGAATAAAAGAGGACCGTTCCTAAAAACCGAAAACTCTTCTCCTTTGTCTCCTTTCTTTTTTACACTCTTAAAAATAGAACCAACTTCCTAATGCGCCACCAGCCAATTTTCTCCCTGTCCGCATTCCGCAATTACCGGAACATTATTGGGAAGTATCATAGCTGTTTGCATATTTTCTATAATTAATGGCTTTAATTCTTTCGCTTCCGATTTTAAGGCATCAAATACCAATTCATCATGAACCTGCAAAATCATTTTGCTTTTCATTTTTTCCTTTTGCATGGCAGCATATACTTTTTGCATGGCTAACTTAATCATATCTGCTGCAGTGCCCTGTATTGGGGAATTAATTGCATTTCGTTCAGCAAATCCACGCACTGTGAAGTTGGCGGAGTTAATATCTTTCAACCATCTTTTCCGTCCCATGAGCGTTTGTACATATCCGTGTTCGCGGGCAAAGTTGATGGTATCATCCATATAGCGTTGTATTCCGGGAAATTGCTTTTTATAATTATCAATAATCTCTTTTGCTTCTGTACGCGATATTCCTAAATTATCTGCCAATCCAAAAGCTCCTTGTCCATAGATTATTCCGAAATTTACACTCTTGGCTTTATAGCGCATTTCTTTGGTTACGTCTTTTTCATCAATAGCATAAACTTTGGCTGCGGTAGCGGTATGAATATCTGTTCCTTTTTTAAACGCTTCACACATATTTGGATCGTTACTAATGGCTGCAACAATTCTTAACTCAATTTGAGAATAATCGGCAGACAATAATACATATTTACTATCTCTCGGTATAAATGCTTTTCGTATTTCTCTTCCTCTTTCTGTTCTTACCGGAATGTTTTGCAGGTTCGGGTTATTACTTGCCAATCTACCGGTTACGGCTACTGCCTGTGCGTAGGAAGTATGTACCCTGCCTGTTTTTGAATTGATCATTGCGGGCAATGCATCTACATAGGTTGATTTTAGTTTAGTCAATTCGCGAAATACTAATATATCTGCAACGATTGGATTTTTATTAGCAAGTTTTAGCAATACATCTTCGCCAGTGGCATATTGACCTGTTTTTGTTTTTTTTGCTTTGGGGTCCAATTGTAATTTATCAAACAGTACTTCCCCTAATTGTTTGGGTGAAGCCAGGTTGAATTTTACACCGGCTTGTTTGTACACACTATCTTCTGCAATTTTTGCATCCTTTTCTAATTGCTTAGAGTAATCATTTAAAAAGCTTTCATCAATTTTTACTCCTTCAAATTCCATATTGGTAAGTACTTTCACCAATGGATTCTCTACCTCATAAAAAACACGCTCTACTTCTTTTTCTTTTAGTTTAGGAAGAAAAATATTTTTTAATTGTAAGGTAACGTCGGCATCTTCAGCAGCATAATCTTTTATTTTTTCAATCTCCACATCGCGCATTGTTCCCTGCCCTTTACCTTTTTTACCAATCAATTCATCAATATGTACCGGCTCATAGCCCAGGTATTGATTACTTAAAACATCCATACTTCTTTTTCCATCAGGCTCAATTACATAATGGGCCAGCATGGTATCAAAAATATTTCCTTTTAATTCCAGACCCTGCCATTTTAAAACAAGCATATCGTATTTAAGATTCTGGCCAATCCATAATTTTCGTTCATCATTAAAGAGTGGTTCAAAATGTTTTAATATTTTTTTTGTTTCTTCCTGATTAGCCGGGCAGGGAACATACCACGCTTCGCCAGGTTTCCAGGAAAAACTCATTCCTACCAATTCTGCTTCGTTTGCATCCAAACCAGTAGTTTCTGTATCGAAACATATTTCTTTTTGTTTTGATAAATCAATCACCAGTTTTTTTATCTCCGACTCTTTTACAACGGCCGTATAATTATGAGCAGTATTATTAATATTGCAGGTAGCAACAGCAAAACTTTCTTCATTTGAAACAGGAAGAGGCTCGGGTTTTGAAACGGGTTCAATAGCATTTCCAAAAAGATCTGTTTGAATACCCTGTGGTAATTCTTTGTCGATACTTCCTTTTTTAGAGGCAGGAATGGGCAGGCTTTCGCCCAATAATCGTTGAGCGATTGTTCGAAATTCCAGTTCGGCAAAAACTTCCTTCAATGCTTCTTTATTCCAATCTTTCATTCTAAAATTTTCTTCGTGAAACGAAACCGGAACATCTGTAATAATTGTTGCCAATTTTTTACTTAATAGTGCAAGATCTTTTCCATTGCGTACTTTTTCTCCCAATGCACCTTTAATTTTATCGGCATTGTGCAATACGTTTTCGAGGGTTTCGTATTCTGCTAATAGCTTGGACGCTGTTTTTTCTCCAACACCTGGTATACCTGGAATATTATCAACAGCATCACCCATTAAACCCAACACATCTATTACCTGGCTAACTTCTTTAATATTCCATTTTGCGCATACTTCAGCCGGTCCCATTATTTCTACATCACCACCCTGGTAACCGGGCTTGTAAATTTTTATCGTATCACTTACCAATTGGCCATAATCTTTATCGGGAGTTACCATATATACTTCATATCCCGCGATAGATGCTTGTTTAGCAAGTGTACCAATGATATCATCAGCTTCATATCCATCCAACTCCATCACTGGTACATTGAATCCCTCAATAATGCGTTTGATATCCGGCAATGCATCAAGCAAATCTTCAGGGGCTTCCTGTCGATTAGCTTTATAAGCTGCATAATCAGTATGTCGTTCGGTAGGAGCATGGGTGTCGAAACAAACGGCCAGGTGGGAAGGTTTTTGATTATTGATAAGTTCTACCAATGTATTGGTAAAACCAAACTGAGCATTGGTGTTTCTTCCTTTAGAAGTAATTCTTGGATTTCGAATAAGGGCATAATATGCTCTAAATACAAGGGCCAATGCATCCAACAAAAATAATTTCTTACTCATGCCCCTAAGGTAGGAATTTCTATCAGGTCATACCAAAAGGAAAAATGAAATCGATTGGCTGATGAATATGTGTAAATACAAGACCAGTTAAGTGCCGGGAGGAGTTAATTATGAATAGAGTTGATATTATCTTATAGTGGTTTCTTTCACAAATGCTGCATTAGGCAGGTTTTGATGATTGGATACCTCTTTCTTTTCTTTATAAATAAAGTTAAGATAAAGAGCAAATACCAACAGGCTTATTGCCACAATGTTCAAAAGCTTACGTTGTTTGCGGTTCATAAAATATTGGATGTTTTGGTTGATCGTACTTATTGCTATTCGAAACGGTAATTCAAAGTGAATATTTCATCTTGGTAAAAAATTAATATAAGATCTTGCTTTTAGGCAAGTGTATACATTACCCCTTAATTTCAATTAATTTTTTTTGCATTTCGAACATCTGATCTCTCAATCTGGCCGCTTCCATAAAATCGAGATCTCTTGCAGCCTTTTCCATTTCTTTTTTTGTTCGGTTAATTGCTTTCTCAAGCTGTTGAATCGTTTGGTAGGTTACCTGATCTTCTGCTGCAACAGTTACCAATTCTCCATCAGGCGCAATGGAATAAGGATTGTTGGGATCGTATCCTTTAATATCAAGTACAGAAGATTGACCAAATACCTGTTCTCTTGATTTAATGATGGTGCGGGGAGTAATACTGTGTTCGATATTATAGGCCAATTGTTTTTCACGGCGACGATCTGTTTCATCAATAGTCTTCTGCATACTTTCGGTAATCTTATCTGCATAAAAAATAACCAAGCCATCTACATTTCTGGCTGCCCTTCCTGCAGTTTGTGTCAACGATTTTTCATTGCGCAAAAATCCTTCTTTATCGGCATCCAAAATGGCTACCAATGAAACCTCGGGAAGATCCAATCCTTCTCTTAGTAAGTTTACACCCACCAATACATCAATTTCACCCAACCTCAATTGTCTTAAAATTTCAATTCTATCTAATGTATGTACTTCACTGTGTATATATTTACTTTTTATATTTATGCGATGAAGGTATTTATCCATTTCTTCTGCCATTCGTTTGGTTAATGTAGTAACCAGCACCCTGTCGCCCTTCTTAATTCGTTTATCAATTTCCTCCAGTAAATCATCTATCTGGTTAACCGACGGACGAATTTCAATAGGAGGTTCTAATAAACCGGTTGGCCTTACCACTTGTTCTACTACAACACCTCCGGTTTTTTCCAATTCAAAGTGGTCCGGTGTAGCTGAAACAAATATGGTTTGATTGAGTAGTGAATCGAACTCATGAAAATTAAGCGGTCTGTTATCTAATGCAGATGGTAACCGAAAACCATAATCTACTAAAACCAGTTTCCTGCTTCTATCTCCCCCATACATTCCACTTACCTGTGGTATTGTTTGATGGCTTTCATCAATTACGCATAAAAAATCTTTAGGGAAATAATCTAATAAACAGAAAGGCCTGGTTCCTGGTTTTCTGCGATCAAAAAAGCGGGAGTAGTTTTCAACGCCATTACAATAGCCTAATTCGCGAATCATTTCTACATCATAATTTACCCGTTCGCTTAAACGCTGTGCTTCTATATATTTCCCTGTTTTCTTAAAATAATCAACTTGTGCGGCGCATTCATCCTGTATTTCATACAATACCTGTTGAAGTTGGTCTTTTGGTGCAAGATATAAATTGGCAGGAAAAACTGCTGCATTATCAAGTGTGGCAATACGTTTACCATTACTTACCTCAATACTTTCGATCTCTTCAATCTCATCACCAAAAAAAGTGACGCGATATCCATAATCCATATAGGGAAGATTGATATCTACGGTATCTCCTTTTACCCGAAAGGAACCTCGTCCGAAATCGCCCTGGCTTCTTGAATATAAAGCATTAACCAGGGAGTGTAAAAATCCCTGTCGCGAAATAACTTGCTTTTTATGAATTCGGATAATTCCATTTTCAAATTCAGTGGGGTTTCCCATACCATAGATACAACTCACAGAAGCTACTACAATAATATCTCTGCGTCCACTCAGTAATTCAGAAGTTGCATGTAATCGGAGTTTATCCAACTCCTCATTAATTGAAAGATCTTTTTCAATGTACGTATCACTAACCGGCATATACGCTTCCGGTTGGTAATAATCATAATAACTTACAAAATATCCAACGGCATTCTCAGGAAAGAACTGTTTAAACTCACCATACAATTGAGCAACCAAGGTTTTATTATGCGTTAAAACAAGGGTTGGTCTTTGTACTTTCTCTATTACATTGGCAATGGTATAGGTTTTTCCGCTACCGGTTACTCCTAACAAGGTCTGAAATTTTTCGCCTTCCAATAACCCATTGGTGAGTTGCTCAATAGCTTGCGGTTGATCGCCGGCGGGAGAATAAGGTGCCTGTAATTTGAAAAGCATAAATAATTAATATAAAAATAATTTTCGTAATGAACGTTAACGATCTATAGTAGATCCTTTTTTAAGGTATCCTGAAAATAAATTAATTACGTTGGCAGCATTTTCAATTTGTTCCTGTGCCTCTTTCCAACTTCTTTGTTCAATCGCTTCGCGAATCCCCGGCAATGTTTTTACTCCGTACCCGGTATAAAAGCCGGGAGCATAAATACTATGTTTGTACCAACTGCGCCGGGGCAACCCACTCGGTAATAGTAATTGCTGTTCTGCCTGGTATAATAATTTATTTAGAATATTTTTTTGACTCAATGATATATCCGTTTTCGTTAATGCCTCCTGCAATAATTGACATGTTTTTTCCATTTCATTTAATGCGTTTTGGAGAACTGCAAAATTTAAGAAGGGAACTTCCTCTTTTTTTAACGGAGGAAAATATTTTTCTAACGGATCTGAGGCCTGAGTATATCTTCCTTCTTTGATTAGTTGATTTTCGATAGCCGTTGATTCTCTGAGCTGATCAAGCAATGCAATTACTTCAGTAGTATAGCCACTAACTGTTTTTTGAAGGGAGCGAAAATCGAACGGTAAAAGTTCTGCATTCGCCATTCGCATAGTTGTTCTGCCTGCAGCTTTTGCCAAAGCAACTCCATATTCAAATGCTGGATCTTTAAACCGTTTGTAATGATCATACGAATCATAAATGGAATGATATTCTCCACCATCGTTTTCACCTCCAAAACCAAGATTTAAAGATGGGATACCCAGATGTTGAAAAAAAGGCGAATAGTCGGATCCCGATCCTAATGCTCCTAACGGAAATGTTTTCTTTGCCAATAATAGTTTCTTTGCTGCACTTGTTGCAGCAGTTGTCAATCCCAACGCACGACTACGTTCCAATACACTAATCTTTGTTTGCGGATCAATTACATCCCGGGCAACATCAGTCACAAAATTTTCAAGCGCATGCGAACCGGCAGCACCGAAAAACCCGCGGCCATTTGCGTCACTGTTAATATAAATCACTGCTTTTTGCTTTAACTCTTTATCATGGTATTCTGCCCATTCAGTACTTCCTAACAAACCCGGTTCTTCTCCATCCCAACCACAATACACCAATGTTCTTTTTGGTTTCCATCCTTGCTTTACCAATTCTGCAACGGCTCTTGCTTCCTCCATTAGTGCAGCCATTCCACTTAGCGGATCGTTTGCTCCATTCACCCAGGCATCGTGGTGATTTCCTCTTATTACCCATTCATCTGGCAATTCATTTCCTTTTAAAGTTGCTATTACATTGTAGAGTGGTTTAATCTCCCAATTAAATAATAATTTGAGGTGTACGTTAGATTTACCTGGGCCCACATGATAGGTAAAGGGAAGCGCCCCTCTCCATCCGGAAGGAGCAACAGGGCCACTTAAAGAACGTAGTAATGGCGCTGCATCGTGATAACTGATAGGAATAACCGGAATTTTAAGAAGATTGGCTGCTTCCTCTTGTGTTATTACTTTTGCATCTTTCGAATGACCGTATCCCGGGGTTAGCGGATCGCCGGGGTATACTGGCATATCCAATACCGAACCTCTTTGAACACCAAATTCATTTTTAAATGCTCCCAATGGATAAACGTCTCCTTGCGCATATCCATCCTCGGAAGGATCAGAATAGATAATACATCCAATGGCTCCATTTTCCTGTGCAACTTTTGGTTTAATTCCTCTCCACGACCTCCCATATTTTGCAATTACAATTTTTCCTTTTACATCAATTCCCATTTGCCGGAGTGTTTCATAATCTTCAGGTAGTCCATAATTCACAAAAACAAGTTCTGCAGAAACATCGCCGTCGGCACTCCAGCAATTATAAGTTGGTAACTGTTCATTCGTTTGGTTTGAGGTAGCATCTTCTTTTAATACAGGTTCGCTTAAAACAGCTTTGAATTTAGTTGGACCGGTCATTTCTAAAAGCCTTTCTTTAGGAGTGCTGAATAAAGTATAGAGCACTTCTATTTTTGAATCATATCCAAGTTGCTGGAAATATTTCTGAATATATTCTGCAACGGCCTTCCCTCCGGGAGAACCGAGATGATGTGGCCTTGCAGACATCTCTTTTATTAATTTATCTACGTTAGCCGGTTTTAGCAGTTGATCATATTTTTCTTCCCAATTAAATTGCCGGGTTGCATTTGAATTACTAAAACCACTGATTGTTTTGGTTTGTGCATACAAAAAATTGGTTGTATTAATCACACAACTAACTATCAGAAATATTTTTTTCATACTTTTTTTCTTTAACGAATCATAAATTAATGTTGCTGAAAGATCTTAAAATTAAGACGAAGCAGGCAAAAAGAATCTATTATCTTTAAGAAAAACAGGTTATGGCTACCTATCAGGAGATTGCTAAAATGATTGATCATTCTCTCTTAAATCCAACGCTTACGGATGCAGATATCATTGCTGGCTGCCAATTAGCAGATGAATACAACGTTGCCTCAGTGTGTGTTCGTCCAAGCGATGTAAAACTTGCCAAGTCCATTTTAATAAATAGTGAAGTGTTAGTTACTACTGTAATTGGGTTCCCCCATGGTACAACTACTACTTTAGCAAAGCTTGCCGAAGCGCAGGAAGCCATTGATAATGGGTGTGCAGAATTAGATCTTGTAATAAATATCGGCAAGCTAAAAAGTGGAGAGCTCGAGTATGTTGCAAAAGATCTTGGATCTGTTATTGCGGTTGCGCATGCACAGCAGGTGAAAGTGAAAGTAATTTTTGAAAATACTTATTTAACAAAAGAAGAAATAAAAGAGGCTACATTTATATGTAACAAAGTAAATGCGGATTGGGTAAAAACTTCTACAGGTTATGCAGGTGGTGGAGCAACGGATGAAGATTTAAAAATTATGCGGACATACGCATTACCCCATATTCAGGTTAAAGCGGCTGGAGGTGTACGAACCTTAGGAAGAGCTCTTGAAGTTCGCAAATTAGGGTGTTCTCGATTTGGAGCAACCGCTACAAAATCTATACTGGAAGAATTAAAAACCGGATTGAGTTCTTCCATTGAAAATTCTGGTAAAGCTTAGTAATATTATTTATTTGTATTAGGGTAACTATAAGTTGGCGTATAGCCAATACAAAAGAATAAGGTTACTTCTTAAACTTCGCGTTTTCGTGGTAAAAGATAACCGCAAAGTCGCAGAGAAGAATACTGCATATTTCTAAAGCAAAAAAATAGTATGTTACCTGTTGTTATGCTAACTATATATCAAAGTATAACCTATCTAAACAAAAAAGAAT
>JANNEK010000343.1:0-10806 GCA_031378605.1 Chitinophagaceae bacterium
GGAAAAACGCATCAACTGCCTGGTTGAATTGGGCAGTTAGCCGCGAGCAATCGGCGCTGGAATATATGGTACAGGTTAGCACCAATGGTGTTTCGTTTATTGATGCAGGTACGGTTAAAGCTTCAAACCAGGTTTCGTATACTTTTTTTGTTCCAATTACTAATGATAAGCGCTTTTATTTTCGGATCGTACAAAGAGATACTGATGGTGCTGTTTCGGTAAGTAAAATTGTAACCGTGGAGGCGTTGAATGAATCGGGTCCTTTTAAAGTTTCACCAAATCCTGCACATGAGTATGCGCTTGTAAATTATAGTATGATTGAAGGGAAGAAAATAACAGCCAGCCTTTACAATAGTAATGGAGGATTAATCAATAGCTGGCAGTTTCAATCAATACCTGCGGGTACGTTCCGTATACCTTTACAAAATCTACCAATCGGAATTTATACGCTTTCACTCAATGACGGCAACCTCAAACAGGTTGTGAAGCTGATACGGAAATAACATAAATTTTTACTTAGTGAATTAAGGAACATTACTTTCATTTATTATTCTTATTGGGTATGAAACTTTTTACTTTTTTAATTGCAGAATTATACCACATTTTTGCATAGTTCTACCAGAATCCTTCATTTAAAATCTACCTAACCTTTTTTCTGCACCATAGTAGCTACATTTAGTGTAATTAAAAATTTCCACAAGCCCTAATTCTTTTTTATTACAAAAACCAGATATTTGATTTGAGAATGCCCGTTTACTGGTAGAATACTACCACCGTTCTTTCCATAAACTATGCATTTATAATAATTTTAAAAAACGAATAAGGTAATAGATGAAAAATACGAATACCATTAAGATTAATTTCAGGGGAGGAATTATTCCTCCGATTGAATTGTACAATATCCTTCTTGCACTCGGAACATCAGGGATACTTTACGTTCGATTTGGGCTGAGGCAGCAACTATTGTTTGATGTTGAAATTGAAGAAATCCAAAACATAACAACAGCGCTGGATACGCTGGGCATTAGCTTCGAATTAAACAAAGAAGAATTTCCAAATATTATTAGTTCGTATCCGGCAGAACAAATTTTTATCAGCAATACCTGGCTCACAGAAAAAGTATATAAAGAAATTCTCGAATCCATCAAATACACCCCACGTTTAAAAATAAATATCAGCGATACTAATCAAAGCTTTACTCCATTGCTTACCGGTAACATTAATTGGGTGGCTTCTCCTGGAGAAGCCCAGTATTTTTATCTTTTTATTCGATTCCCCAAAACCAATATTATATATGAGTGGAAGGATATTATTCACTCCGATGATCTCGGAAAACTGTCGCTACAGATTGAAGAAACAATCTTTACGAATTCCAATAAGTTTTTTGATAATGAAGAGGCCAATGGAGAAGAGCTGTATGAAAAAGTAAATACCAAAACGATAAATACCAAATCAGCTAAGGAACCATTGCAGTTACCACCGTTTAATCTTCCATATTATGAAGGCTTGAATCGTTACAATGATAAGTATTGGCTTGGAATTTACAGACGCGATGAATTGTTCAGTATAAAATTTTTAATGGAGGCATGCCTTCTTTTTCAGGAAAATGAAACAACCCAATTGTGTTGTACTCCATGGAAGTCAATAATTGTAAAGGGCATTTCTGAAAAGGGCAGAAAAACCTGGAATTACCTGCTTGATAAATACCAGATAAATGTGCGGCACGCCGCCAATGAATTAAATTTTCAGGTAGAGGATAATAATTTTGAGGCATTGAAATTGAAGCACCATCTCGTAAAATACCTTAACGATGACGATACAAGATCATTCGGTGTTTGCATTGGAATAAAGACCCGTAAAAAAAGCGAAATATTCAGCAGCATTTTGGTAAGGCGAAGACCATTAATAAAAATTGGAAGATGGAGCTTCTTCTATCTCTACGATATTTTATGCGCAAAAGAATATAATCCAAATGAACGTACCGATTTTGTGTACAGTAAAGACAATCTAAAATTTGTTCTGGCCGAACAATTACGCCGTGCCATTCTTTCATATTATGACTACCGGGGAGAAAATACGTTCCCTGAAAATCTCTTCTAAACTGAAAATTGATATGTTTAATAAACCGGCTGCCAAAAATTCAATCCAATTGAAAAATATTATAAGGTATTCGTAAGCGGTATAATATTTAGTCTTCGAAATCAAGCGCAGTATTAATTCTTGAAATATTGATTCCAAAAAACTGTTTTTCCAGATTTAGCGGATTGTTTTGCTGCTTCGAGAATTTTAATAACCACTTCGTTATTTGCGGGTGCAGACAGATCATAGTTTTTCATCTGAATTTTTCCATTGATAACATTTGCAAAATAAACGAATGCATCTTTCCTGTTTTCAGGTAAGGGTTCAGCGATAATATCCTGTACTGGTTGCTTTTCATTTTCTTTTACCTGCATCTTTGTTCCATCCTTGCAAAAAACAAAACCAGTTACTCCATAAATTTCCATGTCTTTACGACCAAAGGGCCAGTTCCAGGATGCCTGAATAATAACCTGTGTTTTTTTATAGGTGAGAATTATGGTTGCTTCATCTTCTACGTTTGGATAGAGAATTGGTTTTATTTTTTGTGTGATAGACGTAACCGTTATAGGTAATTCTCCTTTCATAAACAGGGTCGCCAGGTTGGCGCCATAGCAACCAAAGTCTGTTAACGCCCCACCGCCATTCAACACAGGATCTGTTAACCATTCCAAAAACTCCTCGCTGCATCCAATTTCTCTGGGACCCGGGTGGCCTGTATGAAAAACTATTTTTCTGATTTCGCCAATTTTTTGCTCCTCATTAATCAATTGATATGCTTTTTCATTACTGCTGTACCAGGTAGTTTCAAAATTAGTTAATAGATGAATATTGTATTTCTTTGCAAGGCCGAGCATTTTCGTGGCATGTTTTACGTTTACTGATAGAGGCTTCTCGACCATAACATGAATTCCTAGAGGAGCACAGTATTCCACTACTTTTAAATGATCATAAATTGTATTAAATGCAAGAACCGCTGCTGGTTTTGTTTTTTCAATCATCTCTTCCATCGTTGTATAAACCAGGTTCATGCTATAGCCATATCGCTTCGAGTATTTTTCGGCTAAGGCCCTATTAGGTTCTGCAATGCCCACTATTTCTATATCACCATTATTTTTTCTGTTTAGAATTCCATGTGCATGATCATGTACCAACCCTACGATAGCAACACGCAGTGGCTTTTGAGTTTGAGTATCATTTTGTGCCACTACGGTAAAAATAGTTGTTGCAATCAATAACACTAGTAAACTTATTTTTTTATTCATCTTAATTATTTTGCTTTTTAATCATCTCGGGCCGGGAAACAAGATAGTTATTGTAGAAGAGAAAGGGTAACTATCAGTTTTATTTTTGACCGGGCCGAATAGAAAAAGCAACACAGGTCAATCAAATTGTTGGTGATGGATTTCTGATTCCGGGTTTATTTAATCATCCTTTATGCTCTATCTTTACAGCCCTATCTCTTTGTATGAATAAATCAAGGTATCGCTTACCGAAAGGGTTTCCATTTGTTAAAAGTATTTTCAATGCGGGCAATTACCTAAAGGATCCTGTTCTTTTTATAACCCAACGAATGGAGGAGTTTAAGGGAACTTATAGTCCTGCGCTGGGTCTAAATTTAAAAGCAATTCTAACACAGGATGCAGATTTTATAAGCTATATCATCAAAGAAAATCATCGGAACTATAAAAAATCGGATTATTTCGGTAAGAGTTCGGTAGAATTTTTTGGAAATGGGTTGTTGTTTTCAAACGGCGATTATTGGTTAAAACAACGAAGGCTCATTCAACCGGCTTTTCACAAAGAAAAATTACAGGGACTGTTTGGATTAATTATTAAAACAATTGATTCTTTTTTGGAAGCAATGCCAACAGGGGATTCAATTGATGTGTATCCTTTAATGCATAAACTGGCATTTAATATTGTAATCAATTCATTGTTCGATATTAATTTGCCTGAAGAAAAACGAAAAAACATCAGTACCATTTTTACAGAAATTCAAAACTTCTTTGTAAAAGATACCAGTGTGCCTATGCGAAGAATTTTGTACCCGATAACCCGGGAAAAAAGTAAATACCTCAATAAAGCAGCACATCTGCGACAACTCTTTGCTACCATTGTTAAAGAGAGAAGAGAAACAGGGGAATCTAAAAATGATTTGTTGGATATGTTGTTAAACAGCACTTATGAAGGTACCGGAGAGGGTATGACTGACAATCAAATTATAGATGAAGCTGTGATTCTCATTTTTGCGGGTCATGAAACTACCTCTAATGCGTTATCGTGGTTATTGTATTCTGTGGCGAACAATAATGGGGTGCAGGAAAAAATAAAAAATTCGATTAGCAATAGTACAGTTAACGATAGCCAGCAAAATGAATATATCAAAAGCTGTATCAATGAAACCTTGCGATTGTATCCGCCGGCATGGATCATAGAAAGGGCAGCAATACGTGACGATGGCTTTTGCGAATATACTTATCCAAAAGAGATGTTGATCATCTCGTTTATATATGGCTTGCACCATGATAAAAAGTTTTGGAAAAATGCTGAAGATTTTTATCCTGAACGATTTATTGAACAACCAGATTTAATAAAGTCAAAATATTTCTATCCATTCGGTGCCGGACCCAGAATGTGTATCGGTAATAATTTTGCAATCGCCGAAATGAGTTTTTTTGTACACCAGTTTTTCAAAAAATTTACAATAACAGCAACTGGGGAGGTGCCTAAAAAAATTGCTTTATTAACATTGCGGCCCGATCGGGTAAAACTAAGGATTCGGGCAATTGAATAAACCTCATTGCTTTCTTCGATAAACATATAAAACAGCGTTATTTTTATGACCCACCTTACACAGAGAAGGAATGAAAGTTTACTTGCAATTAGATAAACCGGCACGCCTGGATTGCAATTTTGGCCCAATCAGTTAATAAACAGCTCGAATTGATTTTTTATAGATTCCTCAAAAATTAATACTTTTAAATAATTCCGAAACCAAAACCTTTTATTATGAGTTCCAAAAATATTGCGATTGGCTGCGCAATACTTTTCAGCCTTTTTGTTTTTTCTGCCTTTCAGTCCCAGCAGTCTTGCAACCCCATTACCCGACCACAACTACGTGAATTGATAAGTCAATTGGGGTATGAAATAAAAAATATCAATACTACCACTGGAACTGAAAGTTATCAGATCACGACTACCCGGAATGGAATTGATGTACCGGTATTATTGTCGATTAGTGCCAGTAACGGGTATATTTGGTTGACTGTTTTATTAGGGCCCGCCAAGAAGGATAACCCTGGTAAAATACTTTCTCTAATGGAAGAAAACAAAAAAGTGCAACCCTGTTCTTTTTATATTAATGATTTGGATCAATTGATGATTGGCCTGGCAGTCGATAACCGGGGAGTTAATAATACAATTTTAAGAAGTCGGATCGATTTTATTTCAACCCATGTTGGTGATTCAAAAGGATTGTGGCAGTAAGCTACCGATGAGTTGATTTAAAATCATTGTTGTCCGACTAAACTCATCTTAATAATTATTAAAAGTCTTTTGCAGAGCGGGTTCCGGCCCCCTCTCCTTCAGGAGAGGGTTGGGGTGAGGTAACTTTTGCAAATGAAGCATTTAACTTATTTAGTCAGACAATAGTAGATGAAAATATCCTTTCTGATTCACTGCGTCGATTATAATTATTGAAATATTATTGTTGCATAGAGAAAAACAGTGCTGTTAAAATGGAACAACTCCTGAAGAATTTCCTGACTACTATCAAAAGCCTGCAACAATTGAAAAGAGATTACAATATGTTAGTATCCATTTCCAATCATGATTTATTTTACGTTGTCGGATAACCTCCCAATACCATTTTTTGCAGACTCCATTGAGTGGTTGGCATAAAAGCAGGTGGGTTATTGAATTGAATCTTCTATATTGGGAATAGGAGAATCATGAAATTTATAAATTGTTACTTAGATTACGGGTTCGGTTCCATTGCGCTTTTGTAATTGCATATATATAGTCAAGCTTAACAGGCTCTCCATAATAAGCAGTTTTCTCTTCGCCAATTTTAACGGCACCAAAACGTTCCAAAGAAATTTGTGATCGAATATTAACGGCGCCAATATAAAACCGAACGGTATCTACATACTTAAAAATATGATCAAGCATTAAGTATTTTAATGCATAATTTGAACCCTTACCCCAATGGCTGACTATAAAAAAAGTGTAGCCGATAGAAACAGTATTTGTTTCCGAATTATAATCACTGTAACGGGAGCTGCCTATAACTTCATTTGTTACTGCATCTCTAACCAATAAAGCACCTCCCGATTCGATACCACCTTTAAAATAATTTTCAAATGCTTCTCGTTGCCACCTGTTTTTATTGGGGTGTTGCTCCCAAATAAGCGGATCAGAAGCTGCCCCGAATAATTCGTCAAAATCAGTTTGTAGAAGTGGGGTTGCTACTACCAGTTGGTTTTGAAGATAAGGTTGAAAATTAATAAGGGAGTTATTCAATGTGCGTTTTATTGAAATTAATGAATAGATACGAAGATACTAAAGATGAAAACATTCAAAAGAGCCTATAATTATTCGTCTAATTCTTATTTTGAGGTACCAGGCAAAATTAGAAAATTAGTAACGAGGTTATTCCGCCTGTATCTTTTTGCTCCTTCAGGTTAACATTTTTTATAGCAAATACCTATTCGTAAATTATTATTCATGTTGTATTTACTATACAATAAAGAATGCCGCCCAGATGGGGGGCCTTGGTAAAAAATTGGATAGCGTATTATTTAGTTACTAGTGTTATGGTAAGTGGACGTAAATCTATTCACTCAAAAGGATATAAGCGCTTTGTAAAATAGCTTCGCGCTTTCGTGGCAATTATTTTTTAACCACCAAGTGTTTTAAGCAATTGATCTTTATAAGTTACCGATACTTCTAATTCAGAACCATCCAGTAGGGTTACAAAACCACCCGAGCCTTTGGAATACGATTTAATAAAATTTAAGTTTACAATATAAGAGCGGTGTATCCGTAAAAATGGAGGATCTAACAATTCATCAAAATGTTTTAAAAATTTGCAGATCATTTTTGAAGAGCCGTCGGTAAGATACACATCTGTAAAATTTCCATTGGCTTGCAGTTTTACAATCGTCTCCGCCTTTATTACATCAAATCCCTGGAGGGTAGGTAAAATAATCTGTTGTTTTCCTGGTTTCAGTTTCAGGTTCTGCAATAGGATTTGAGTTCGATTAAATTCGTCCGACTTTAAAATTGATAATTGTACTTTATTTACTGCGGCAACTAATTCAGTTATATCTATCGGTTTAAGTATATAATAGGCTGCGCTTATATTAAGTGCTTTTAAAGAATATTCTGAATAGGCAGTAATAAATATCGTTTCAAAATGCTGATCGTGGCAGGCTTCCAGAATATCAAACGCATTACCAAAAGGCATTTCTACATCTAAAAAAACCAGTTGCGGTTGTAAGTCTTTTATAAGGGGTACTGCTTCTTTTATATGTTGTGCCTGGCCAATTACTTCTATAATAGGGCAGTATTTTTTCAGGTAATCTTCCAGAACCTGTCTGGCGATTAGTTCATCATCAACAATAATACTCTTAATGGTCATGTTGAATACTTTTTAGTATAGGAACCGAAATATGTACGATCACTCCATGATCAGGTGCAATTTTATCTTCCACGAGGCAAATGATACGTTGGTGGTATAACTCATTCAGAATTTTTATTCGTTCCATCGTATTGCTAATGCCTCTTCCTGATTGTTTTTGCTGATTGGCAGATTTTATATTTTTACTTTCAGCTATCCCTATTCCGTTATCCTCAATGGTTATTATGATGCTTTCTTCTTTTTTGGTAAAATGTAATTTTAGAAAGCCCTTGTTGTTTATATATCTTAAGCCATGCCAGATAGCATTTTCTAAATGGGGTTGTATCAGCATTCCGGGAATATAAAGTTGTTCTTCTGCATAAAGGGTATCGTCTATCTTCAATTCAAAATCAAATTTATCGGTGAACCTGCTTTTCTCCAGTTCCAGGTAATTTTGCAGCAATTCAACTTCTTTAGAAAAAAGTACAAAATCTTCTTTCGAGTTTTCCATCACCCTTCGCATTAATGTCGAAAACTTTGTTAAGTATTGGTTGGCTTCCAGTTCATTGTTATTAGCTATAAATTGATTAATACTATTTAAACTATTGAAAATAAAATGAGGATTCATTTCTCTTCGTAACGATTGCAGCGCAATTTTCTTATTCCTGATTTTTAATTTGTTGAGAATAAATAATATTATTCCTGTAAAAATAGAAAGGATAATGATGGATCCAATTAGCCAATACGTGAAGATGTTTTTCTTTCTTAATAAATCATCTTTAAGTGCTTTTTCAGTTTCTAATTTTTTTAATTTCTCTTCTGTTTCAGCAATAAATTTAGTATCGGTTAGTGAACTGTCTTTTGAAATAATATTGGGTAATTGAGCAAGAAAGATTTTATATAATTTTAAACTCATTTCCTTTTTTCCACTACGTTGAAAAATACTATCTAATTTTTCAATACATTTTTTTGCTTCGAGGGTGTGGCCATTTTTTACCGAAATAGCATACGATTCATTCAGTAATCCAATAGCAGTAAGATTCTCTTTTTTTTGAATATAGATATCTGCCAGTGAGGTAATTTCGCTTGCCTTTAGTTGAGACGAATTTTGAACGAAGGGTTCACTGATAATCTGTTTTTTTGCTTCTATGGCCTTGTCAAATTTTTTATTTTTTAGATAGATATCTGTAATGATCCCATTGTAATACAGTGCCTGGCCTGGATTTTGTTTTGAAAATGAATAGGCTTTTCCAAAAGCGGTTATTGCAGTCGGTAAATTTTGCTTGCGCAAATTAAGCTCAGCCATTCTCGAATAGTTTACAACTACTTCATTGGTATCTTTATTTTTTAGTCCAATATCGATGTTATCCTGAATTAACTTTTCCTGAACTAAAAAAGAGTCTGGTTTTAATAGTCTGCCAATATCATTTCTATTTAACTTAGTTGAATTGGAATCGCCCGTTGCCCAGGTATTTTTTTCTGCGATTTGATAATTAATAATAGCTTCTTTATTTTTTTGTAATTCTTCCTGCACTTTGGCTAAGGCCCGGCTGCTCTTTGCCACACCTTCTGCATTCTCCATTTTTTCAAAGGCCATTTTTGATCGTTGGTAGTACGATTCACTTTTAGTCAATTCTCCCTGTTGATAATAAATTTCTCCCAAATCAAAAAACCCCTGAGCAAGCGTATCTATATTGTTTTTTTCAAAACCTCTTTCTATTTTCCCGGATGCTTTCTTAAACTTTTTAGTATCACTTACCTGCCCATGAGCAGTGCCATTGAAGCATCCGGGCAAGCTGAAGATTGCTACTATTATTAATTTAATAAAAATGTTTTGATTCATTCTGTATACCTTTTCTAAATACAAAGAAACGTCATTTTAAGTCGAATCGATTCATCCCTGCCAAGTCAAAAGCAGGTTTCACCAAGTGTTCCAAAATCAGGGGCCAGGGCTCTTTATTTTCAATGCACAAAAAATATAGAAATATGAAAAAAAATGCGGTATTCTTCATCATCTTATTGATGATCGGCTTCAATGCATCTGCTCAATTGCAGAAAGCGAATTTATTTATGCCTTTTAATGAATCATCATTGGCATCAAAAGATGGCTTTGTATCGGAATATAAAAGAATTAAACTCTATTATTTAAAAGCGAAACCATCCTTGTACAAAGAATTTAAAGATATTGGAAACTATATTACGCTGGAAGAAGCCATTAAGGGATCAAAAATAAAAATACAGGAAGTATCTTCTGGCGGTTCAGTTAACAATCTTGTTTTTAGTAATAATTCAAAAGATACAATCATTATCGGTATGGGTGATATTGTAAAAGGCGGCAAGCAAGACAGAGTTATTGAAAAAGATACCCTCCTTATACCGGGCAAAGTTGTTACACTTAATGTTTATTGTGTTGAACACGGAAGATGGAGTGCTGCAGGCTCGCGAAGTGCCACAAATTCATCGGCTGCATTTAATTCTTACCATAGTAATATAAATAATGTTGTAAGAAAAAGTATCGTAAAGGAAAAAAGTCAGGGTAAGGTATGGGACAATGTAGCAAAAATAAATGCTACAAACGGTACCGCAACAAGCACGGGTACATACACGGCGGTAACACAGTCGGCAAAATATAACGAACAATTAAAAGAATACAAAGATGCATTAACGAAAGGTATGAATGCCGATCCTTCGATTGTTGGTGTACTTGCTGTTACCGGGGATCGAATCATTGGATGTGATATTTATGCAACTTCTCAATTGTTTAAAAGCAATATTGCTAACATTCTCAATTCGTATATATCCGAAGCTTTATATGATGGCAAAGAAATTACAATAACAGATGCCGTAGTTGCAAAGTACCTAAATGAACTATTAGATAATGAAAGCACGCAGGATAAAATGTTGCAGGATAATGGCCGAAGTTTAAAAGTTAATGGTAAAAAAATTAAAATTACTGCGTTTGATAAATAATCAATCGGAGGAATAATTTTATAGAGAATAAAAGGGTGCATTTAAAATTGTCGTGCCACTTTCCCCTCTCCACTTTAGTGGAGAGGGGATTTAAAGGGGTGAGGGGAAAAAATACAGCGACAATTTTAAATGCACCC
>JANNEK010000368.1:0-30826 GCA_031378605.1 Chitinophagaceae bacterium
TAACTTTTATAATTTTCATTCATTAATTTTTCAGGCGAAATCGTTATATATTGATACACTCCTCCAGCAAGTATCAGTACAAGTAAACCAGCCGCCACTCGCATAGACACTCTTGTTATACTCCGTAAAATACCAATTGGCTTATTAGTTTGTTTAAATTCCTCCATCATTTCCGCATGAACGTCGCCCACTTGCTTGCGAAGTCCTAATCCATTTACACACAATCGGGTAAATTTTAAATTATCCAACTCTTGTTTCAAGGCTTCATCATTATTAAGCGTTGCTTCCAGCGATGATTGTTCCTCCACCGCAAGTTCATTATCCATATACCGGATCAATAAGGTTGTAGTTGTAAAATTATCATTCATAGTTAAAAGCGTTTTTAAAGGTTTTCGCCAGTGTTGGATTTTCAACCAGCATTTGTTCCAATTGCTTCAGGCACTTATATTTTTTATTTCGTACTACTTGTTCTGAATCATATTCGGTTTGTTCACATATTTCTTTCATCGACAAATTCTGATAATAAAATGCAAGTAATACTTTCTTACATCCTTCCCCCAGCCTTTCAATTATTTCCATTACCAGCTTTCTCGATTCTCTGCCTATAATCACTTGAGTTGTATCCGGCTCTTTATCATCTTTACCTTTTTCGAACTTAAGCTCTCGTACCTGTTCCCTCCCTCTTCGTTTTAATTCGTTCAACCAACTATTTCGGTTTAATGAAAAAAGAAAGGTTTTTACAGATGAATCACCCCTAAACTTGTTTAATCTTACCAGCTCCAAAAAACTAACCAATACTTCCTGAAAAACATCTTCTGCATCCTGCCTGCTTCCATTATTCTGTTCGATATATACACTAAGCCACTCAAAATATTGGCGATACAGGAATTTAAGAACAGGATTAACATCCTGCCCCGACCTTATTGCCGTCAAAAGCTCCGTATCTGCATAATTTTTTTGAACTTCCATTCCGTATTCTATTATTAGTAAATACCAGGCATTATTATGTAACCAAACTACAACGATTTTTACTGTTTTGAGGTGACAGAGAAAAAATAATAACTTATTGGAGGCTGACGATACTTGAAAAAGTAGCTTTTAGAAAGCTTGTTACCCCGTCCACTATGATGAAATTGTAAAGATGAATTATTGTTTTAGAAAGCAATCGGTTGTTCCCATCGCCCAAATTTGCCCAGTCCGTGAATTTAATTAAATTTACAAATACTAAACAAAGTTTAGTAAGAATGGAATAAGGTTTAAATGTAATACAAACCGGTTAAGGCAGAGCCCATAATAAATCAACGTTGTGTAGAATTTGTCTTCAACCTAATACCGTAAAAAATGACAGCCCGAAAAATATTATTTACCCCTGGTCCATTATCTACCTCGTCAACGGTAAAAGAAGCAATGCTGGAAGATTGGGGCTCCAGAGATTTTGCTTTTATGAATGCTGTATCGGAAATAAGAAATGAACTATTAAGATTAGCAAAGGTTTCAAAAGAAGATGGCTATGAATGTGTAATTATGCAGGGTTCGGGAACATTCGGAATTGAAAGCGTAATAAGCAGTATGGTAAGTAATACCAATATATTACTTGTGTTAGCGAATGGGGCCTATGGCGAACGTATTGTAAAAATGGCATCCATACATAAGTTGAATTACCAGGTTCTTAGGTTTGAAGAAGATGAAATAGTAACACCTGGGGCATTAGATAATTATTTGCAACAACATAAAGAAATCACGCATATTGCCTGTATTCATAGTGAAACCACCACAGGTTTATTTAATCCCATAGTATCTATCGGAGCTATTTGTAATAAATACAACAAAGTTTTTATAGTAGATGCCATGAGTAGTTTTGGCGGCGTTGAAATGGATATGAAAGAAATGCATATTGATTTTCTTGTCTCTTCTTCCAATAAGTGTATTGAAGGAGTTCCTGGTTTTGCTTTTATATTGTGTAAAAAAACAGCTTTAGAAAAAGCAAAGGGACATGCAAGAACATTGAGTCTTGCATTGTATGAACAATGGGCGGCATTAGAAGCCAGCGGACAGTTTCGATTTACACCACCTACACTTAGTTTGATGGCCTTTCGCCAAGCTCTAAAAGAATTAGAGGAAGAGGGAGGTATAAACGCAAGGGCTAATCGCTATAAAAAAAACAAAGAAGTATTAGATCAAGGGATGGCCGCGTTAGGATTTAAACAATACCTAGATCCTGCCATTCAGGGACATATTATTACCTCCTTTTTATATCCGGAGGATCCAAATTTCAACTTTGAAAATTTTTACAACCAATTAAACAAACGCGGTTTTGTTATCTATCCGGGTAAACTAAGTAAAACAGATGCATTTCGCATTGGCAATATCGGTCATTTATTTCCGACCGATGTAACAGCATTAATAGCTGCAGTGAAAGAAGTATTGGAAGAAGAAAGTGTTGTAGTGAGATAAGAAATTATTTATTCACGTACCCTCATAACGATTTAGAATAGTTAGAGAAACTATTTACTGAAAGCCTTTTAATAAGAACCCTGCTGATTGCTTCTGTTACTAAATGAAGCATCATTATTCACTATCTTGAGGATAATTTTTTATGACGAACTCTTCTGGCGAATTAAAACGAACATTGAATGCTACCATGCTTTGGGGATTAGGGGTAGGCTATGTTATTTCAGGAATGTATTTTGGCTGGAACCTTGGCCTTGAGAAAGGCGGAACACTTGGACTGGCAATTGCCACGGCATTTATTATTGTAATGTATCTAACGTTTACCTTTAGTTATGCAGAACTTGCTTCAGCTATTCCAAAAGCTGGCGGTGCCTATGATTATGCTGAAAGAGCTTTAGGAAAAAATTTAGGGTTCATTGCCGGCATGGCACAAAATATTGAATTCCTTTTTGCGCCTCCTGCTATTGCTTTTGCCATCGGCGCCTACTTCAACTTATTTTTTCCTCAACTATCTGTATTATCCATTGCAATTGCCGCATATATTATTTTTACGTGCCTTAATATTTATGGAGTTAAGGCTGCTGCCCTTTTTGAATTGGTCATTACTATTTTAGCTGTTTTTGAGCTACTGCTTTTTGCTGGTATTACTCTACCACACTTTTCAATGGCCCATATAAAGCAAAACGCTTTTCCACATGGATGGAGCGGCGTACTTGCTTCTATTCCTTTTGCCATCTGGTTTTTCTTAGGTATTGAAGGAGTAGCAAATGTTGCGGAAGAAACCACGCATCCGCAAAAAACAATTCTGAAGGGTTTTGGCTCGGCCATTTTAACCCTGGTAGTATTGTGCATTCTTACTTTTTTAAGTGCTGTAGGTGTTGCAGGTTGGGAGGCAATTGTGTACAAACCCGATGGCTCAACTTCCGACTCTCCCTTACCGTTAGCACTTGCATCCATTGTTGGTGATAACAATTATTTGTATCATCTCTTAATATCTATTGGACTACTGGGACTAATTGCCTCTTTCCATGGAATTGTTCTTGCAGCAGGAAGATCGAGCTTTGAATTTGGCCGGGTAAAATTAGCTCCTGCATTTATAGGAAAAATTCATCGCCGATTTCAAACGCCCGCCAATGCATTGCTCGTAAATATGGCAATTGGAATTATTGCTCTATTGAGTGGGAAAACAACTGAGATTATTACCCTTTCCGTTTTTGGTGCATTAACATTATATATCGTATCGATGATTGCTCTACTACGCCTTCGCAAAAAAGAACCAGCGTTGGTCAGACCATTTAAAGTTCCATTTTATCCAGCCTCGCCGATCATTGCCCTTGTAATTGCTGTTTGTTCATTTGTTGCCATGACGATCTACAATTCAAGTATTGCTCTTATATTTTTCGGTTTAATAGTCAGTTGCTTTGTATTGTTTAAGTTAATTAAAACGCCAACACATTCTTCCAATCTATAAATAAAGAATAAGCGAATGAATACCAAAGAAATTATTCAATACGTAAAAAACCATCCGGCAGGCAAAGTAAAAATTGCATACGCCGATATTGATGGCATACTGAGAGGAAAATATGTGGCAACTGAAAAATTTTTGTCTACTATAAATGGTCACACTACTTTCTGCAATGTAATATTTGGCTGGGATGCCGCAGATGCAGCTTATGACAATGGAAAATTTTCGGGTTGGCATACGGGTTATCCAGACTCGCCTTCCCGCATAGATCTTTCAACTTTTCGAAAAATTCCCTGGGAAAATGACCTGCCCTTTTTTTTAGGAGAAATGATCGATGAAAAAGGTAATCCTTCGTTTGTTTGTCCGCGACAATTATTAAAAAAAGTGTTGAACGATGCACAGCAATTGGGATACACGCCCTATTGTTCACAGGAGTTTGAATGGTATAACTTTTTAGAAACACCGAAAACAGCCAGCGATAAACAATATATTAATCTTACACCGCTTACCCCGGGTATGTTTGGTTATTCTATTTTACGCACAACGTTAAAAAATGATTTCTTCAACGATTTATTTGAATTACTCAAAAAATTTGATGTACCCCTGGAGGGTTTACATACAGAAACAGGACCCGGTACCTATGAAGCAGCCATTCAATATGGACCATTGGTAGAAGCAGGAGACAGGGCAGTATTATTTAAGACGGCGGTAAAAGAAATCGCCTATCGTCATGGAATCATGGCTACTTTTATGGCAAAGATCAACGAAAATTTGCCAGGCTGCGGGGGCCATGTTCATCAAAGCTTATGGGATAAATCGTCGAGTAAGAATTTATTTCACGATTCAAAAGATAAATCGCAGATCAGTACATTACTGAAACAATATATTGCCGGCCAATTATTTTGTTTGCCCCATTTACTTCCGATGTATGCACCTACTATTAATAGTTATAAAAGACTGGTGGAGGGTGCATGGGCACCTACTACCCTAACCTGGGGAATCGATAACCGAACAGTAGCGTTAAGAGTTCTTAATAGCAGTAGTAAAGGTTGTCGATTAGAAACAAGAGTTATTGGCGCTGATGCTAACCCGTACCTCGCAATGGCAGCAGCTATGGCATCCGGATTATATGGTATAAAAAATAAACTCAAATTAATTCAGCTCCCTACCAAAGGGAATGGCTATGCAGATTTCTCCAACGGCCAACTACCAGATACTTTACAGGAAGCAACGGTAAACATGAAAAATTCAGCGGTGGTTAAAAGTATTCTGGGCGATAAATTTGTTGAACATTTTACCCTCACCCGGGAATGGGAATGGAAACAACATTTAAAGACAGTAACCGATTGGGAATTTAAAAGATACTTTGAAATTATATAATTCATAATTATTAATAAAAAGATAGAACAAATTATGCATCCGGAGGCTATATATCAATACAATTTTCCAACCACTATTCGGTTTGGTGCAGGTGTTAGTAACGAGTTAGGCGAATACCTTAAAAAAAACAACCTGACAAAACCGCTGATTGTAACAGATAACACCGTTGCCCAGCTAGATTTCTTCAAAACAATCGTAGCAGGTCTTAAGAAAAAAAATATTTCAGTGGAGGTTTTTCACGATATTCATAAGAATCCCGTAAAATCGGATGTATATAAAGGTGGAGATGCCTATGATACTACTCATCGTGATTGTATTATTGGAATTGGCGGAGGCGCGGCATTGGATGTAGCCAGGGCGATCGTATTGAGGATAAACCATCGTGAAGATTTATTTAAATATGATGATCTTATTGGGGGCGATATCTATGTTACCAATGAGGTTCCCCATTTTATCACAATACCTACTACCGCCGGTACAGGAAGTGAAGTAGGGCGAAGTGCTATTATTGCGGATGATGAAACGCACCAAAAGAGAATTCTTTTTTCTCCTAAATTACTGGCAAAAATTGTGTTTGCAGATCCACTACTCACGATGGATCTTCCTGCTTTTGTAACAGCAGCCACCGGCATGGATGCACTCACTCATAACATGGAAGCGTTCCTGGCAAAAATGCACCACCCCTTATGTGAAGGGATAGCACTGGAAGGAATTTCTTTAATTAGTAAATCTCTTGAATCGGCAGTGAATAACCCCAACCTCGAATCGAGAAGTAATATGCTAATTGCTTCGCTGATGGGTGCAGTTGCTTTTCAAAAAGGATTGGGAGTGGTGCACTCACTAGCACATCCACTCTCTTCTTTGTTAGATACACATCATGGCTTAGCCAATGCGGTTAATATTCCTTATGGAATGGAATTTAATATCGAAGGATCTGAACATAAATTTAAACGAATTGCCCAAACACTTGAGCTACCAGAGCAAAATGGAAAGGCCGTGGTAAATTTTTTATTTGAATTGAACGCTAAAATAAATATTCCTCATCATCTCAAAGATATTGGTGTAAAGAACGAACATATTGAAACACTGGCCGATTTAGCCATTGCAGATTTTGCTCATCCCAATAATCCAAAACCAGTTAGCCGTGAAAATTTTAAACAACTTTACCTGAGAGCCTTATAATAGTGTTCAATAAAATTTATTGATACAATGATTAGCAGGTTCATTTTTTAAATCGTTTGAATATCGAAGAATACAACAAAAATGATTAGTAAAATGATAATACAAAAATGGGTGAATAGCAAATAATTCATTTTAGCTTCGACTTACTTGATAATTAAGTGCTCCGCCAAACCCAACAATTATTCAATAATTACTGAATGAAAATAGGATTAACTTATACGGGAACAGAAGAAAAACATCAAAACTATATTCGATGGTTGAAAGGATCTACTGACGAAATAGAAATCGTTACACTTTCGTCAACAATTGATAATTTATCAGACTTAAATAATTGCAATGCATTGGTATTAGCAGGAGGAAGAGATATCCATCCAGGAGTTTATAACAATACAAATTGGGACTATCCAAATTCGCCGCGGGACTTTGATCTAAAAAGAGATCAATTTGAAATTGATGCATTTAAGTTGGCCCAAAAACACAAAGTACCAGTGTTAGCAATTTGCAGGGGTCTTCAATTAGTGAATTGTATTTTTGAAGGTACACTTTGCCAGGATTTGGGAGACCCCTTAAATAAAATTCATCGGGCAGAGGAAACTGATAAGATACATGAAATAATAATTAATGAAGATACATTGCTAAGCGAAATAGTACTATTGTCGCATATGCAAGCCAACAGCGCACATCATCAGTCGATCGAAAAATTAGGAAAGGAATTAGTAATTAATTGCACTTCCGATCATGGCACAATCGAAGGTATTGAATGGGCCAATAAATTGGGTAAGCCATTTTTTTTGGGAATTCAATGGCACCCGGAAAGGATGTTCAAATTTAATTTGCAGGAAACAGCCGCCTCCAGGTTAATTCGAGAAAGATTTATTGAAGAAATAAAAAAAACTTACTAGTAATGAAAATAATAAATCCTGCATCTGAAGAATTAATTACCGATTTACCGGAAGATTCAATGTCATCGTTAGAAGCCAAATTTCAATTATTGAAAGAAGGTCAGGTACTCTGGAAAAAAATACCCATTACCAAAAGAATTGAACTAATAAATGGATTTAGTTTATTATTAGAGAAAAACATTGAACAACTTGCATCGATACTTACCAGTGAAGTTGGTAAACCACTTCAGCAATCCCGCAATGAAATTAATGGTGCCAGAATACGTATCAGGTGGTTCACTGAAAATGCAGAAAAATATTTGAATGAAGAATGGATGAGCAAAGGCAGTGGTACAGACGAAAAAATTGTTTATGAACCCATTGGAGTAGTCTGCAATATATCTGCCTGGAATTATCCCTGGCTGGTAGGTGTAAATATATTTATCCCTGCCTTGCTGGCCGGTAACACGGTGCTTTATAAGCCTTCAGAATATGCCACCCTCACAGGTATTGAAATAGAAAAGTTATTAAAACAGGCAAGCATACCCGCAAATGCGTTCCATTTGGCAGTAGGCGAAAAATCAGTTGGTGAACATTTATTAAACATTCCTTTTGACGGTTATTATTTCACTGGCTCCTATAAAACAGGAAAATATATTTATGAGAAAGTAGCAACAAAAATGGTTCCCTGTCAATGTGAGCTCGGTGGTAAAGATCCATTATATATTACCGATGATATTACAGATATCAAATCAACAGCAGCGGGTACGGCAGATGGCGCATTCTATAATAACGGACAAAGTTGTTGTGCGGTAGAAAGAATTTATGTTCATGAAAAAGTATACGATCGATACATTAAAGAATTTACCGATGAAGTAAAATCATGGAAAATTGGAACACCTACTGAAGAAGGTGTATATATTGGGCCATTAAGCCGCAAAGAACAAATTGTTTTTCTGGAACAACAAATTGCAGACGCCGTGCAAAAAGGAGCCACCCTTCTTACCGGTGGTAAAAGAATTGATAGGAAAGGATATTTTTTTGAACCAACCATTTTAATAAATGTAACGCAAGCAATGGACGTGATGCAGGAAGAATCATTCGGCCCTATCATCGGCATTATGAAGGTTAAGGATGATGATGAAGCCATTGAAAAGATCCAGGATTCACAATATGGACTTACGGCATCTGTATATAGCAGCAACAAGGAACGGGCAGAAAAAATACTAGAGCATGTAGATGCAGGCACAGGATACTGGAATTGTTGCGACAGGGTAAGTGCAGCAGTTCCCTGGAGTGGAAGAAAGCATTCTGGTTTTGGATCAACGCTATCACATGCAGGGTTACGTGCTTTTACAAAACCAAAATCTTATCACTTAAGAAATAATAGCTGATAAAAATTATATGATTCAACCTATTTTATTTAACCGAATTAAAAAAACATGATGAAAAAAATATTTATTTCGCTGGCTTTTCTATTACCACTTATTATTAATGCCCAACAAAAAAAAGTTATTGAAAATATATTGGTAATTACTACCGATGGTTTTCGGTGGCAGGAGGTATTTAAAGGAATGGATCCTTCCATTGCAAATGATGGCCTTTTTAATGGCGGTGATAGTCTTTCTATTTATAAAAAATACTGGGCAACAACCGAAACAGAACGACGTCAAAAATTACTTCCGTTTATTTGGAATACGATTGGTACCGGGGGCCAGATTTACGGCAATAGAATGTTTGGTAATAAAGTAGACAATGCGAACAAGTATAAATTTTCTTACCCTGGCTATAACGAAATTTTCACTGGCTTTCCCGATACCCTAGTTAATTCAAATGATTACCCGCCAAACCCACACATTAATGTGCTGGAGTATATCAACAGGCAACCCGGTTACCAGGGAAAAGTTGCTGCCTTTACAGCATGGGAAGCATTTAACCGTATATTAAATGAAGAAAGAAGTGGTATTCCGGTGGTTGCTGCTTTTGATGCAACGGGAGGCAACAATCCATCGCCCAGAGAACAACTTTTAAATGACCTTTTAAAAGACAGTTATAAACCCTTTCATGAAAGTGAGTGCCTCGATTTATTTACTCATTATGCTGCCCTGGAATATTTAAAAAATAAAAAACCTAAAGCTTTGTATATCTCCTACGGAGAAACCGACGAGTTCGCTCATGCAGGCAGATATCTCGATTACCTAAATTCTGCCCATCAATTTGATCAATGGTTAAAAGATTTGTGGAATTATATTCAAAGCGATCCTACCTATAAAAATAAAACTGCTTTATTAATAACAGTTGACCATGGCCGTGGTGATAAGATTAAAAAAGAATGGACCAGCCATGGAGAAGCGGTAGCAGATGCACATGAAATATGGTTTGCGGTTATGGGGCCTGGTTTACCAGCCAAGGGTGAAGTTAAAACTCCGATGCAATTGTATCAAAAGCAGTTTGCTCAAACAATTGCTTCTTTACTGGGAATGAAATTTACTGCCGCGCATTCGATAGCCGAGAGCATTTCGGAAATATATAAGTAAGCCGCAACCCTATAGAACACTTTACATTAAACAAGGTTAAAATATTAGACAAAGCCCGATGTGATACAGACACGAAACCTTCTGACTATTTTTACTGAACCATTATAAAAGAAGATGAAAACAACTTTTTTAGGACAAGGCTTTGAAAGTAGTTCTGTTGACGCAATAGGAAATTATTTAATAAAATATTTAAATCAGCAGGATTTTCGTTCTTTTACTGGTATTTCTGCATTCGCAAGTGAGGCTGGAATTTTTGGATTATCAGAACATATTCAAACCGCAAAATCGGTTTTTAACAATCTATCACTTATTGTGGGGATTGACCAGGAAGGTACTTCCAAAGAAGCTTTGGAAGAAATATTAAATTTAAATATTGAAAGCTATATATTTTATCAGAACGAAGCTCCAATCTTTCATCCAAAAATTTACCTTTTTGAGGGAGACAAAGAAATTAAACTCATTGTCGGCTCTGCGAATCTCACTGGAAGAGGGCTATTCAGAAACGTAGAAAGTTCTCTGCTTATAGAATTTGACATTACAAATAGAGAAGGGGCAGCTTTACTAAAAAGTTTAAAAACGTATTATCAAACACTTTTTGATTTTTCAGATCCCAATCTTTTTAAAATAAATAAAGCTGTTATTGACGATTTTAATGCAAGGGGAATTGTGCCTGATGAAAGTCAAAGAAGGATAATTTATAGCACTAAAAAAACTTCCGCTATTCCAACTACCACTCCTGACATTAATATTGTAACCGTTCCTAGAAGAACAACTGCAAGGATACCTGCAAATTTTCCGGTGAAACCAAAGGCTGCATCAACGAGTGGTGCAATTCAACTGCTCAGCACAATAACTACACCTGTCATAGTTCAGCCAGCGGTTATTATTCAACCTGTTCCAGTCATTCAGCAACCAAGAGCTTTAGTGTGGAAAAAACTTTCATTAAGTCAAAGTGATGCTCAATTTGTTCCTGCTGGTACAAATGGTACAGGAAATTTGAAACTATCTCAAGCGGGTTTTAAATTGAACGATGTATTAATAAATCATAATACATACTTTAGAAATCAAGTATTCCAGAATTTAAGCTGGGCAAGAACAAAACCCACGAGTACTACCTACGAAGAGACAATTTGCAATTTTAACGTCACAATTTTAAGCACTTCGTATGGTATTCAACCAATAAAACTGAGTTATGACCCAATAAGAATTTCAAATCAAGCAAATACACCATCTTGGCTTCATTGGGGAAATACTCTCATGACCGTACTTCAACAAACTAACGTTACTGGGCGAACTTTAAATCTCTATCAATCAGGTCAAAATTTCTCCATTGAGATAGTTTAGTAAATTTATCCTAAAATAATTAGCATTTAAATTTTTGTATTTCAAATCACCCACTTATCTTTGGACTGAATTAGTCCAAAATGAAATTTGAAAAAACTTTTGGTGTTACCGTAAAGAAACTACGTGAAGAGAAAAACCTAACTCTTCGTGAAGTTGCTAAAGCACTGAAGATTGATACTTCAATGCTAGGTAAAATTGAAAAAAATAATCGAAAGCCAACTAAACAATTGATAGATAAATTTGCTGCTTTTTTTAAGGTTAGCGACAAAGACCTAACGATTGCATTTCTAAGTGATGCAATCGCTTATCAGGTAATGGAGGAAGAAGATTTTTCCAATGAAGTATTCAAGGTCGCAGAGGAAAAAGTAAAGTATTTGAAAACTCAAAAACCTCTTGATAAATGAAACTAATTACAGAAGCAACAGCCGAAAAATTAAGAGGAGGGTTTTACACCCCTGAGCCAATCGCAGAATTTGTTTTACGTTGGGGAATTAATGGTAGTAAAGACTTTGATATACTTGAACCTAGTTGTGGCGATGGGGTATTTTTAGAACAGCTTCAAAAAAAAAATCTCCAATACAATTCAATCACAGCAATTGAATTTGATGAAAAAGAAGCTGACAAAGCAGACAAAATAAAATTGAAAAATAAGCAGGTTATCAATGCTGATTTCCATACTTATTGTAACAATACACTACAACGATTTGATTTAATTGTTGGCAATCCACCATATATACGTTATCAATTTTTTAACAGACAACAACAATTAGAAGCTGAAGATATTTTTATAAAAGCAGGTTTGACTTATTCAAAACTTACCAATGCTTGGGTTTCATTTGTTGTTGGTTCATCATTGCTCTTAAAAGAAAAAGGGGGAAGAATTGGTTTTGTTTTACCAGCAGAGGTTTTACAAGTTTCGTATGCCCTGCAATTGCGAAAATTTCTTGCCCGCTATTATAACAAAATAAATATCATTTCATTTGAAAAACTGGTATTCCCAGGCATTCAGCAAGAAGTTGTTTTACTTCTTTGTGAAAAGAACGAAACCAAAAACCATCACATTGAACACATTGAGTTAAGAGACGCAAGTTGCCTGCAGAAAATTGACGTTACAATTTTAAAAAGCCCAAAAAAGAAAATTGATTTTAAATCTAACAAATGGACTTTCTACTTTTTAGGCCAGGATGAAATTGACTTTTTAGAAAATATTGCAAAGAAGCGTAACGTCCCAACTATTGGAAAGTTTGCAAATGTAGAAGTTGGAATTACAACAGGTTCAAATGATTTCTTTACTGTTCCATTAACCACCATTGAAGAATATAACTTGCATGATTATGCAAGACCAATGGTTGGCAGAAGTGTTCAGGTAAACAGTGTCATTTTCACAGAGAAGGATTGGGAAAACAATAAATTTTCAAAAGCCAAAGCACATCTTTTAGTTTTTCCCGAAAGCAAAAGCTTGAATAAGAAAAATGGTGCGGTAAGCTATATTGCACACGGAGAACGTTTAGGGATTCACAAGGGTTACAAAACCGGAATTCGCAACGATTGGTTTGTCGTTCCTTCTCTAAAAATTTCCGACGCTTTGTTTATTAGGCGGAACAATCTTTATCCCAGACTGATAATTAATGAAGCAGAAGCATACACCACAGACACAATGCACCGTGTTTTTGTAAAGCCTGACACAGACATCAAAGCCTTGACAGCAAGCTACTACAATTCACTTTCCCTTGCATTTACAGAAGTTTCAGGACGCAGCCATGGAGGTGGGGTTTTAGAATTAATGCCAAACGAAGCAGAAAGGGTCTTACTTCCCTATCATAAGGACAATGCTTTACTACTTCCTGAAATTGATAAACTAATTCGTGAAAAAACAAACATCGAAGAAGTTTTAAAAATTACCAACCCAATAATCTTAAAAGAGCATTTTGGTTTAACACAGAAAGAAATTAAGTTGGCCCACAGTATTTGGAAAAAACTTTCATCACGACGACTAAATAGAGGTAAATAGTTTTATAAATTAACACCTTTGGAAAGTTAATGAAGAAAAGTTTGCTGCTTACAGGTGGTTAGGTAAATGGGGTTACTGGAAGGGATACTATGCTACACACCATTTTTACATAGGGAGCTAAAAACGAATACAGAATTGGATCGTTAATAAAAACGAATAAAACAACCCACTCTTTAAGAATGTCCACAAAACTAACCGCTCAATTTTTTAGATCTTGCGTCCGCACATTTTTTCATCCATTCATCGCTAAACGGATCAATGTTACCGAAGCGGTCTATCTTAAATTCCGAAAAATCAAATGGATTCGGTTTATCAGCAGCCATTTCGGCAAAGGCTAAACCAACACCACCTGAAACGGATATCCCAGCACCGGCACATCCGGTTGCTAACAACAAATTATCGATGCCGGGGGCAATTCCCATAGAAAGATTGCCATCGGGTGTATAACCAGAAAATCCGGCTATATAATATTTCAAACCAATGTCAGTCACTCTTGGAAAAAAGCGGGCAAGTTTTTGAATTACTTCACTTAAATCGTTCATGCCTCTGTCTGCACTAAACGAATAATTACTGATATCAGCCGGTATATTTTTCGGAGAAGCGCTAAAAGAATTTTTTTCGCGTATACCAAATAGTAAGGCTCCACCTTCCGGTCTTGCATATGCCTGTGCATCGGGCAGTAATACCATTGGCGACTCAACAGGAAACAGATCGGCCTTCTCAGTAATCCAGTATTGACTTCGTACTGGTGCCATTGGTAAACCTAACCCTGCCTGTGCTGCCAACAGCGGCGCCCAGGCTCCTGTAGCAATAATAATTTTTTCTGCGGCTATCATCCCCTTCGAAGTTCTTACATAAGCAACCGAATTGCCTTCCATTACTAAAGATATTGCTTCTACACCCTGCCGTATATCAGCCCCCTGCATTTTCGCACAACGTGCAAAAAAAGTCCCAAGCAGGTAGGGATCACAGTAAGCTTCTAAAGGAAACAAGCCAACTTTCAATGCTTCATGGGTAGCTAACCAGGGGCATAACTTATGTGCTTTTGCATTCGAAATTAAGTAAGCAGGCTGAATAAATTCTTTGGCTATTTTTAAGGAAGATTGTAATAGGTTCAAACTTGATTCACTTGCAGCCACCTGCATCATTCCTACGCGCTGAATATTCAATAACTCACCTAATTGTTTTTCCATGGAGGCAATAGCATGGTAAGTTTCGAGCGACAGAGGTATATAAGAACGTTTTGAACGAATAATAGTTAGAAGCGCAGCCGCTCTGCTGGTTGCAGAATTACACAATTCATTTCTCTCCAGTACTATTATTTTCTTACCCGGATTATTTCTTGTGTAGTAATAAGCAATTGCACAGCCAAAGATGCCACCTCCAATAACCAACAGGTTAGTCTTTTCAAAATCGGTGTTCATGTATAAAATAAATTAACATCCTCTACCTACCAGGGCATGGAAAATGTTTTCACAAATGTGAAACACTTCATAGCTTCTATTACGCCTTCTTTGATTCCCAATCCCGAATCCTTTATTCCACCAAAAGGAGAAGACTCAATTCTGTAACCCGGTACTTCATTGATATTTACAGTACCCACTTTAAGTTCCTTAATGAATCGAAGCGCATAAGTCATATTGTTAGTAACTATACCACTCGATAAGCCATAGGCTGTTGAATTGCTCAAGGCTATTGCATCGTCAATATCAGTAAAACTAAGAATTGGCGCTAAAGGACCAAAAGATTCATGAACTACCATTTCAGCATCTCTCGGCACTTCTACGATTACGGTAGGTTCCATCAATGCTCCATTTCTCTTTCCTCCTAAAATTACCTTAGCGCCCTGTTCGACGGCTTTTTTTACAACGTCTTCAAGGTAAATTGCTGCAGCCTCATCTATAACTGTACCGACTTTTGTATCCGGATCAGAGGGATCTCCGCAATTATACTCTTTTGCTTTTATAACAAACTTCGAAATAAAAGCGTCTTTTATTTTTGAGTGAACCAATATTCTTTTTACAGCAGTACAACGTTGGCCACTATTCCTAAAGGAGCCTTCGGCCGCCAGGAAAACAGCCAATTCCAAATCAGCATCTTCCATCACAATCAGTGGATCGTTGCCTCCTAATTCGAGGATTACTTTCTTATACCCTGCTACCGATGCAATTTTTTTTCCAACAGCAACACTTCCTGTAAAAGAAACAATTTCTACTCTCGAATCTTTTACCAGCGATTCTGCTATTTCGTTTGTAGGTCCTAGTAGTACGCTTAATAGATAAGGAGGTAATCCAGCTTCGTATAAAAGCTCAACAAATTTTATGGCTGTAAGCGGGGTTTTTTCAGAAGGTTTTAAAATTACAGGTGTACCAACCGCGATAGCCGGTGCAATTTTATGGGCCACCTGGTTTAATGGATGATTAAAAGGAGTAATACAAACCGCCAATGAAAGAGGCTCTCTTGTTGTAAAAATTTTTCTTGCTTTACCACCCGGTGAAATATCACAGGAAAAAATTTGACCGTCATCTTTTAAACTTTCAATAGCAGCAAATAGAAGTACATCATGGGCACGGCCAATCTCATATCTTGCTTCCCGAATAGCCAATCCAGATTCTGCACTGATGAGTTGAGCAAACTCTTCCTTTCTTTCTATTAATAAATACCTGGTTTTTTCAAGAATTTGGTAACGCTCGTACCGGGATAATTTTTGCCCTCCGGCCAATGCAGCTTCAATAGCCTGTTGTGTGTGTGTCGAATTGGCCAGTCTAACCTTTCCTACTAAACGCTTATCGAAAGGGCTGCGCACTTCTAATATATTATCAGAATCAACAGGCTTTCCAGCCACATAGCAAGAAAGATCTATGATTGGTACCCTGTTTGAGCTATCCAACCCTTCTTTAGTTATTGAATTTGAAGAACTGCTCATGCTGTTTGATTATAAAAGTATATTGCTTTTTCATACAAAACGAAGAGAATAAAACTATTGATGCTTTTATTTTTTTATGCGTTTGTTCCATTAACTGTAAAATCAAAAATGTCAAAATTTCTAGGGTCGCGAGCCGCTTTCATTTTGTAAGCTGCGTTCAATGGATGTGAAATAACCATTGGCACCATCTCTTCATACCTTCCGCCATGCGAACGCAAGGATCCGTCCAATGCAGAAAGATCGTGGTACTCGGGCTTTCGTCCCACAACCACATCTCTTCCTGATAATACCACTAAATCCCCAATACGATCTTCGGGTTGCTCCAATACCCGAACGGCGGTTGCTTTATCATATACCTCTGTAATACCCGGTTGAATGGCAAGCCAATTCTTTACTTCAGTTGTTTTAGAAGGATCATTTAAATGAACCATCACATAAGAACCAAGGGCTCCATGATGTTTTACATAAGGATCAGTAATAGGACAAATCACCCGAAAACCACCTGAACCAAATTGAGTTTCGAGCATATCTTCTACATACATTACATTCGGAGTGCCATCAGCTTTCACTTTTGCATTCATGCCATGATCGGCTGTTGCACCAACGATAGCACCCAATGCCAGTAGCTTTCCAATTTCTTTATCCTGGGCCTCATAAAACGCCAGCGATTGTTCTGCTTCGGGGGCATACGTATGCTGCATATAATCCGTAAGAGATAAGTAGAGAAAATCTGCTAACTCCTTTTCAATAAAAGCAACCCCTGCTCTCAATACAAATAAACTTGCTTCAGCGCTATAGATAGCCGGTGTAGGGTAATTTACAATTTTTTCAACTTCGTCAATGCCATGGGTTACCATCACAGCCTGGTTGGCTTTTTCTGCTGAAATTGCAATGCCCTTCATCTTAAAGGAAAGTATATCTCTCAATTTTTCTTTGGCGGTTACCACAGCAACTTTTCTTCCGGCATTTGCGGCGGCTGCTAATAAGGTATCCGCACGGAGATAATCTGAAGAATTCATCATCACTTCCTTGTTTAAGGAAGAATCATAAAAAAAATTTCCGCTGATACCATGCACCGCTGGTGATACACCGGTTACGATAGAAGAATTATTTACATTGGTAAAAGAAGGTAATGCGCCACGCACCATTCCCCGGTAACCTATTGTTGCCATTTTTTTTAAGTTAGGCATTCGGTCGAACGCCATTGTGGCATCAAGATATTCATCGGCAGAACCATCCATACAAATTACTACGATGGGTTTGGAAGCAGGACGATAGCTAATTCCATTCGCAGAAAATGTAGTTGTTGAAATATTCATTCTTCGGGTTATTATGAATTAATTTTTATTAAAATAGCAAACACAGGCATGTGAACGCACTAATTAGAAAGATAATTTTGAATCATCTCCTTAAAATATTGTAAGGGTAGTATTGTTGTATCAGCATCTTTTGCCTTTTCATCCCACAATCTTACTTTAATAATATCGCTAAGAAAAGGATTCAATTTAAATGAAGCAACTTCCGCTGCATTCATTGGGCCGCCCTGCCAGACTAGTGTTTGCAAACTTGCTTCGGAAAGTTTTGATTGATAAGTAGGTTGAGTAGCCACAAGATATCGTTTAGCATCTACATGTTTTTCAACGGTAGCACATATTCTTTCAGAAAATCCTTTTGATCGCAAATAATCAGCACCTACGCCTTCATGGTTTACAACGCCGAAGCTACCCATCGCTTCTGTTGGTTGTTCGTGCCGGAGTAAATGACCAATATCGTGTAAAAATCCACTCAATATAAGTTCTGTATCAGCTCCCTCTTTTATTGCCTGCATCGCACATTGTACCATATGAGAGGTTTGAGATACGGATTCGCCGTCGTAATCTTCATTACCATATTTTTCAAACAGGAGGATGATCTCCTCTGCTGCTTGTTGACTAATTAATTGCTTATTCATATTGTTTAATCAGTTACTAAAATTATTTTCTTTTATAACTTTTATTGCTGGAATAAAACACTATCAGCAAAAGAAAGCGAAACCATTAATGGTTTCGCTAATTATTGCCAATTACTTCGATTCGTTGTTTCTTAACAATACTATCCAACTACTTCACAAGCCAAATATCCTGGTTAATATTATCACCGGAGCTTCCAAACTGGCTTTGCAATGCGGCACTCAAGTTTGTACCATTTACAGAGAGTTCATTGTTTGGATACTGAAATCTTTTTGGAATAACACCACCATTACCGGTACCAGCGCCTGTACTAAAAGCAGGTATTCCGGTTCTGCGCCACTGATAGTAGCCCTGCAATCCTGAATTACGGGCATAACCCAAATATTTCTGGGTTAGAATCTGAGCCAGTCCGTCAACATTATTGCCTTTATACTTAACCGATGGTTGATTAAAATAAGTAGCAAAACTAAAAGGAACGGTATACGTGAGATCCGCAGTTCCATCTGCTTTACGAAGAATCACCTGGTTGTTTCCATCATTAATACCATAGAAATCAAACATTGCCTTTACACCATTGGTATACCACGTGTCTGCGTTACCGGTAGTCCAGCCCCTGTTGATAGCTTCGGCCACACTAAAACAAACCTCTGCATAACTTACAATAAAAGTAGGTTCAGCCGTTAGACCGGAATAATAATGATTGTAATTATAAAGAGATAATCTACCTGCACCCGATTCGGTAGCCAAAAAACTCAAATCGGCTCCAAGCGGGGCTCCTACATAAGATCTGAAATCTGTATCCGGAAATCCTAAACCGCGTGCAGGTTCTGCCAATACCATTGCACGAAGATCATTCAAGGAACTAAGTGTATTTAATAGCGTACCGCCAAGGTTTAACCGCCCTGCGTTGTTACCATAGTTATTAGCATTATCAGGATAGTAATTAAACTTGTCGTTGTACACATATTGAAGGTTGTCACTATTACTGGTAAAAATGGGATATTTAGAAGGGTTGCTGACAATATCAGCAAACTGACCTTTTATATTCAAATCCGGATCACTTGCTTTTTTACTTAACTCAATGAGTACACGAAGGCGGTAGCTATTAACCGCTTTTTGCCATTTCACCAACGCCGCCCGCGCACTACTTGCATTATCGCTGGGGTTGTAATAAAAATCGCCTGAAAACTCAAGAAAGCCATTTGCCAATAAGCCAGTAAGAATAATGTTTGAAGAATCCAGCCAGGCTAATGATTGCTTGAAAATTTCCTTTTGTGTATCGTACTTAGGTGCAATATTATTTATTCCCTGTAAGGCTTCCTTCATGGGAAGATCACCTACTTTTTCTGTCATATTTACAAAAAAGTAAGCCCTCAAAAATAAGCCGAGTGCATGGTAAGGATTATTGCCGTTCCCTGTCAGTTTATTGGCAATAGCCTCCATGGCAATTACATTATTGAGCGAGCTATAATTCAAATTCGCACTTCCGTTCCAATATTTATTATCACCATAATAAGTATAGTTAGAAGCGATATACTGGCCGGCTTTGTCTTCATTGCCGCCCGGATAAATAACCATATCATTTAAAATACCACGCAATATAACACCTGGGGGTACACTAAGGGGCAGGTTGTTGTTTTTTGAGTTATCCTCAAATTTCTTATTACAACCAGCCAGCAAAGAGAGGGCAACAATTGCAAGTATGAATTTATATTTTACAGATTTCATATAATTTTTTTTAATGGATACACTATTTTTTAAAAAACAACATTTACGTTAAAACCATAACTTTTGGTGGTAGGTGTTTGCAAATTGTATTCTCTGCTAATACCATTAAACTGATCGCGACCAGGGTACTGATCAACATCCATATCTTTAAACGCCTTCGGGAAAAAATATAAAAGATTTCTGCCTACCAGTGAAATATCGATTTTACTAATTGCTACTTTTTGAAAATATTTTTTTGGTAATGAATAGGTGATCACTACCTCACGCAACTTCGCGTAGGTTTTACTTACCATTGTATGCTGTGGATCATTGAAAAAACTACTTACATAATCCTGAATCCAGAAAGTCGCTGTTTTATTCTGTGCATAGGTAAGCCCTTTGCCGTTTTTTATTACGCCGGTAACCGGATCAAATTCAATAAGACTGCTACCACCTACTACCACTACTCCATCACTGCTAAGAATTGGCAATCCTGCTGCGTCTACCGCACCTGCATAACCGGCATCTCCCCAATGGATAGATTCATATAAACGTGCCGCCCCGATTTTACCGCTATTTGTATTAGCACCGCGACCACCTTCGGTTAACTTACGCAATACCCTGTCCTGAAGTCTTCCGCCCACCATACCATCAAACTGGAATGCGAAACTGAAAGACTTATAGGAAAACCGATTGTGAATTCCCCAGGACCAGTCAGGATCCGCATGCCCTAAATATTGTGCCTTTGGAAGATAGATCGGGAAGCCGCTTTCATCATGTATTACCTTACCATCTGGAGTAAGCGCTTCATAAGAACCGAATAATTTATCAACACGATCGCCTACTTTATAAGGATAGCCTGTTCCATTTCCTAATTCAGTTGCACCACCGGCAAATTTGGCGAACACTTCTTTATAAGTCGCCCAGTTTAACAATACATCCCAACGAAAATCTCCCGATTGAACGGGTGTACCGGTAACCGAAACTTCACCACCAGTTCTCTTAGTTGTTAATCCTGTAGTAACAAAATAATTCAAACCACTTGCTTCGGAAACAGACTGGTTGGAGATAACCGGTCCATCTTTATATTGAAAATAAGTAGTGCTTAATCCCAAACGATTATTTAAGAAGCGCATGTCAAAACCGAATTCAAAATTGCTTCTGGTAGATGGTTTTACGCCAGGGTTGATGGTATAATTTGGAGAATAGGCACCGGTAATATTATTATAAACCGGATAAGTGTTATAAGCAGGTTGTGCCAAACCGTAAGAAGGCCCGTCATAAGGTGTATAAAAATTATTACCATACCCGATCGGGCTACTTGCACCCAAATCCTGGAATGCAGCTCCTGCGTAAGCACGGGTTCCTCCATCTTTAACATTGGTATATCCCCCTCTAAGTTTAAAGAAACTAATTGCCTTTGGAAGATCCACATAATCTGAGATAACTGTACTTGCAGTTATGGAAGGATAGAAATAGGTATTTTTTCCAACGGGTAACGCAGAAGTTTTATCAACACGGCCCGTAGTGGTTATTGTAAAAAATTTCTTGTAGGTAAGATCCACTGAATAATAGGCACTCATTTGTATCAGGTTAGATCCATAAGAAAATGCACGTATCGGTTTTAATGAATTCGTGAAGGTGTATACGTTGGGTACAATCAGTTGATCGGTACTTGTATAATTTGAATTGAATTTCATGTTGCGCATAGAACCACCACCAAACGCACTCAACGATAAACCAGATTTTGCAATATTCTCTTTATTGTAACGTAACAACAATTCAGTATTATTTTCCCAGAGTTCGCGTCTATCTTCCCGATAGTTACCACGATTGTGCTCATCACCATAAGGATGAGCTGAAAAAGGCAGTCTTTCAGTTCTCAGAACGTTATAAGTCGTTACGTTGGTTCGAGCCATAATGTCCAGGTCTTTATTAAACCGGTAGGTAAATGCAACCCATCCATACATGTCATTTTTATGATGAGAGCGTAACCACTCATAACTTGAAAAATAAGGGTTGTGGTAACGTTTATACTCAACGAAATTAGATTGAACCCCTTCCTTTCCGGGCTGCCAATAATTAATAATATTTGGATCTTTTACGTTCCAGTCGGCACCCGTCCATATATCAATACTGTAAATAATACTGTTTGGGCCGTACACGGCATCGGGAATATTTTTAGAAAACTGCCGGTTGTAATTAATATTTGCTTCTACCTTAAATTTATCGCTGATATCATAACTTCCAAAAAGGTTCAGGTTAACTGTATTTAAACTGGTATTGGGAGTAATGCCGCGTTGATAGCCATTGGAAACCGACATACGCACCACCGATTTATCGGTAACAGCGGAGAAATTAATATTGTTGTTTGTTAATATTCCAGCCTGCAAAAAATTCTCCAAATTATTTTTACCCCGCGAAACCCATGGTGTTGGTTTGATATTTCCGGTAAAAGTAGATCCATCTAAAAAAGTTGTGGTATAGGTTTGTGTAGGATCATAAATTCCATCGTACTGGGGCAATAATAAACCTGCGTCCAAACGTGGGCCCCAAACATCATAATCCTTATCATTTTTTCCGGAACCTGTACCGTTGCTATTATAGTCGCCAAATGCGAATTGCTGATTATCGCCACCGCCATATTCATTCTGCACTTTTGGAATAGCTATAAATCCTTTATTAATTTGAGTACTGCTGTTTACTTCTACGGTAAAACCTTTATTATTTTTTTTGCCTCTTTTAGTAGTAATCATTATAGCACCATTAATACCACGGCTACCATATAATGCAGCGGCTGTGGGCCCTTTCAATACAGAATAGGTTTCTATATCATCGGGGCTGATATTCCAGGTATCGGAATTAATAGGTATTCCATCTACTACATAAAAATTTAGTGGGGAACCTCTTAATAATACCGTAGGAGCAGCCAATAGTTCTGCATTGATTCCTATATTCAAACCAGCTACTTTTCCCACAAGACTATTGATTGGGTTTGATTCACGAGCTTTTAGTAAATCGGCACCTTTTACTTCCTGTAGAGAATAGCCGATTCGCTTTGATTCTTTTTTAATACCAAGCGCAGTTACTACAACCTCACTGATCTCTTCTGTTTTAGCATCCAATTGTAAATTGAGTATTGTTTGATTGTTCGCCTTTACTTCCCTGGTTGCAAAACCAATGTTACTAAAAACAATCGTTGCATTTGCTGGTGCATTAATACTAAAACGCCCGGCAGCATCTGTTGAAGTTCCCTTTTGAGTTCCTTTAACCAACACAGAAACTCCTGCCAACGGTATTCCGTTTGCATCTGTAATGGTACCCTTTATATCTGTTTGTGCCATTGCTGTATGAAAGCCGGCCAACAAACCAAAAAGGATAAAAAGAATAAGTTTACGCTGGTGTAGAATAAATTTCATAAACTGGTATTTTTGATATGATTTGAATAAGTAGCAAAATTATCAGGGTAGGTGCTATAAATATACAATCAATTATTATCGAATAGTTAAGAAATACTAAACATTATTTACGCAATCGTATGCAACTAAAAATTAATTGAAGATTAATTTTGGTAATAATTTAGTAACAAAGGCAACCATTTTCTGAAAATTGCTGCCTGAATTACAAATAAAAAGATATAGTATTTGTAAACAATCAAAAATTCGAATAAAACCTAATTATCGCTGGTAATAAAGTAGTAAACTACCAGCATTAATGCATCGGTTGTTCCAATATTTGCTAACCGGTGGCCCAGCCTGCTATCAAAAAATAATGATTCGCCTTCACTAAATGTATAGGTCTTATTTTCTATTATATATTCTACCTTACCCTTAATCATATAATTATACTCAAACGAGTCTGTATGAATCACTTTATTTCTTCGCGCCCCTTTTTTTAATTCTAATAATACAAAGTCGACAGGAATTGATTGAATGGTTCGTGTGAAAATACGGTGATATAAAAACCCCTTTGCATATTCCTTTTCAAAGGTTTGGTAATCCTTGGGCAATTTAAAAACGATCTTTTGTGGTATTTTCTTTTTGAGACTTATATCTTTAAAAAAATCATTTAAGTCGAGGTTCAATGATTGAACAATATTCATTAATACCGGCAACGATGGAACAGTACGATTGTTTTCTATTTGTGATATCAACCCTTTACTTACACTAGCTTTAGTCGCTAATTCCTGTACTGTAATATTTTTTTGCTTGCGTATTTCTTTAATCTTATTACTTATTTGAATAAGCATATCCTCCTGCATACTGAAATTGATTTATTCCTTAAACTTACTACTATCGAAGTAATTTTCTGTCAATATTTTAAATTTTAAAATCGGAGAAGAAGAATAAAACGTTTGGCCACACAATAATTCTCATAGTAACCCTCATTCGCTCTTTCCAATTAAGATCGATAAGCAATTATCTTTGTGCTATGGAGTATTTCATGAAACTGTTTGAGCTGTTAAAAAAAGAGCAGGAGGCCGACCGGCAATCATATACTATACTAACTCAATCTTCGTCGATAGCTGAACGAAGGGCAAACGGACTAAGCTGGTTTCCCGTGGCCATCAGGGATACGGAAATGAGCAGGGGTGATTATATTATAGTAGAACTGGAACGCACAACTCATTTTGAAATAGTACATCAATTTCGCTTTGGAGCCCCGGCAGCAATTTTCTCCAATCATCAAGCTGAACAGGATAGAATAGAAGGAATCGTTTCTTATCAATGTGGTAACAAAATAAAAATTACGTTACGAACAGATGAGCTGCCCGAATGGTGCAGCGATGGAAAGTTAGGGATTGATCTTTTATTTGATTCCAACAGTTACGAGGAAATGCAAAATGCCCTTAACGAAGCGATGACTTTGGTTCAAAAAAAAGAAGAAGGGCGACTCATAAGAATTCTTACGGGAGAAAATAATCCTGAGTTTCACCCCGGTAACCCACCATTTGTTTCAGAAGTATTAAATAAGTTTCAGCAATCAGCGGTTGATAAAATTTTATCGGCCAACGAATTGGCAATTGTTCATGGTCCACCGGGAACGGGTAAAACAACTACATTAGTACAGGCGGTTAAAGCATTAATTAAAAGAGATCATCAACAACTTTTAGTAGTTGCTCCCAGCAACACTGCGGTTGATTTATTGACTGAAAAATTAACCGATGAAAAAATAAATGTAATTCGGATTGGAAATCCTGCACGGGTTTCTGAACGTTTGATGTCGTTAACACTAGATAGCAAAATAGCAGAACACCCCCGAATGAAAGAAATGAAGAAATTGAAAAAGCAGGCTGCTGCTTTCCGTGATATGGCGCACAAGTACAAACGAAATTTTGGTAAAGCAGAGAGAGAGCAACGCAAAGCCCTTTTCGATGAGGCCCGCAACATCATGAAAGAAGTAAATAATACAGAACAATATATTGTGGATGACCTTCTATCAAAGGCACAGGTAATTACTGCTACCCTGGTTGGTGCCAATCATTATACCATCAGGCATCTTCGCTTTCATACGGCAATAATTGATGAAGCCGGCCAGGCGCTGGAGCCTGCTTGCTGGATACCTATTCTAAAAGCAAACAAAATAATATTAGCGGGAGATCATTGCCAACTGTCGCCAACGATAAAATCTAATGAAGGAATACAATCGGGGCTTGCTACTACGCTTCTTGAAAAAACGGTTGCCTTGCATCCCCTATCGGTTGTTTTGCTTCAGGAGCAATACCGAATGAACGAATTAATTATGGGCTATTCTTCAAAAACATTTTATAATAATCAATTAAAAGAGCATGTTTCCGTAGCACATCATTTACTTTATAGTGAAGACAAGCCACTTTTATTTATTGATACAGCAGGTTGTGGTTTTGATGAACAAACAGAAGGCACCAGCACCAGTAATCCGGAAGAAGCTTCTTTTCTTTTTAAACATTTAACCCAATTCATCACAACCCTCAGTACCTATTATTCTTTAGATAATTTTCCAACAATCGGAATAATTTCTCCCTATAAAAGACAGGTCGATTTATTAAAAGAACAATGGATTCATTCTCCGGCATTGCATAGTTATGGAGAAAAGATATCCGTAAATACAATAGATAGTTTCCAGGGTCAGGAACGTGATATTATATACATAAGCATGACAAGAAGCAATGCTGATAATAAAATTGGGTTTCTTTCGGAAACAAGACGAATGAATGTAGCCATGACAAGGGCCAGGAAAAAATTAGTGATTATAGGAGATAGTGCCACCCTTTCTCAGTTGCCTTTTTATGCAAACTTCATTACTTATGCAGAAAAAAATAATTCCTATCAAAGTGCCTGGGAGTTTATAGAACACTAATAATACGTTACTTTTTTGTTAGTTAAAATTTTATCAATAGAGGGATCTATTTTTTTATCGGGAATTAATTATAACATTGAACGGTAAATACCCCATTCCAACCCACGCAATTCAGCCAATCCTTTTAAACGGCCGATAGCACTATAACCCGGTAATGTTTTTTTATGAAGATCATCAAGCATTTGATGGCCGTGGTCGGGGCGCATTGGAATAGAAGCATTTCTTTTTTTCATAACCACTAACAATTCTTTAATAACTTCATACATATCTACATCACCCGATAAATGATCTGCTTCAAAAAAATTTCCTTCCCCATCGCGTTGCGTACTACGCAGATGTATAAAATGGATATGCTCACCTAATCGTTTAACCATTTCCGGTAAGTCATTATCTTCCCTTACGCCATAAGAGCCCGTGCAGTAACAGAGTCCATTGGAAGGAGAAGGAGCTGCCGCCAGCAATTCGTTAGCATCCTGTTCCGTACTTACAATTCTTGGTAATCCCAATAAAGGATAAGGCGGGTCATCGGGATGAATGGCCATTTTTAAACCCAGCTCTTCGGCTACAGGAATAATTTTTTTCAAAAAATAAAAAAGATGCTGTTTTAATTTGGCAGCATCAATATTTTTATACGCCGATAATGCTTCCTGCATTTTTTCCCTAGTAAAATGTTCTTCGCTACCGGGTAAACCCATTAAGGCATTCCGGTAAAGAGTTTCCTTTTCTTCCACCGTCATCAGATTCAAACGATGCTTCGCATTTTTTAATTCAGCTTCGGTATATTCATTTGCTGCACCAGGTCTATCTAGTAAAAAAACATCGAAAGCAATAAAGGCAGAACGCTCAAACCTCAGTGCTTTGCTACCATCTTCCATTTTATAGGAAATATCAGTGCGCATCCAGTCGAGTATCGGCATAAAGTTATAGGTAACTACTTTTAAACCGCAGCTTGCTGCATTGCGCAAACTTTTCTTATAATTTTCGATATACAATAAATAATCTCCCTGTTGTTTTTTAATATCTTCATGAACAGGTAAACTTTCTATTACTGTCCAGGTTAAACCCGCTGATTCAATAATAGTTTTTCTTTTTTTAATTTCTTCAATCTCCCAAATATCCCCAACAGCAATATGGTGAAGTGCCGTAACAACACCGGTACATCCAGCCTGGCGAATATCAGCTAAGCTTACCGGATCATTTGGCCCGAACCAACGCATCGTTTGTTCCATTAACATCATCGTAGGTGTTTTAAATTGAAGCTAATTTAGCTATTATAATAGAAACAATTTCACCTATCCTAACTTGGTTAATTCCTATTTTAAGGTGCTAAACGATTCCTTCTAATAATAAATGATGTACTATGCTATTTTTTGCCAAGGCCAGTAGGGTTGAAATTTTTGTACTATAGAAAACGCTTAGAAAACATTGCCTTACAGGGCGAAGAGGATCATTCGATTTTTCGTATGTTGGCGAGGGTAAGGTTTTAAATTATTTTTCAATAAATAAATGCTTCCGAATATAAAAATTTTGAGAGGCGCACGAAACGTTCCGATGGAACGTAAAGCCGGTGTTAATAAATTGTCTACCTACGAGACGTCCTTACAGGACGAAGGGGCCATTCGATTTTTGGTATGTTGGCGTGAGTATGGTTCTTAGATCTTATTTCAATAAATAAATGCTTGCGAATATAAAAATTTTGAGAAGCGTACGAAACGTTCCGATGGAACGTAGAGCCGGTGTTACTAAATTGTCTACCTACGAGACGTCCTTACAGGACCAAGGAGCCAATCGATTTTTCGAATTTTGGCGGGGGTAAGGTTTTAAATTATTTTTCAATAAATAAATGCTTGCGAATATAAAAATTTTGAGAGGCGTACGAAACGTTCCGATGGAACGTAGAGCCGGTGTTAATTAACTGTCTACCACGAAACGTCCCTACAGGACGAAGAGGCCATTCGATTTTTGATACGTTGGAGCGGGTAAGGTTTTAAATTATTTTTTAATAAAAAAATGCTTACTCAAAATCAAATTCCTCATTAAACTAAATAAATCTTTTATTGTATCCTGAATAAACTGGCGAATAGAACCTATCAATTTTTAAAGAACTGCCTGTAGCTTTTGTTCCATCGGAACAGTTTGTGGGTAGAAAATTAGTTAGAGAGGTTCATAGCGTTCCATCGGAACGCCTCGTGCTTGTAGTAAGATTTGAGGTTAGCACAAAACGTTCCGCCGGAAAATAGCGCTGCTCTGTTTTCATTGATCTGTTCACGAGACATAGCCCCATGGGGCAAAAAATACAGATGGTTTGACCTCTTTACTATCTTTTGTCTAGCACCCCAAAAGAAAAATTAGCCCCCATCTTACAATCTTTATAAAATAAAGTTAGTTTTTGTATCTTCAAAAAATAGGTATGAAAGCAAGCGTATCAGAGTAGCTTTTTCTTTCGCAAAAAAAATCATTTATTCTATACAAATGAGAGTATTTAATACCAGAGAGGGCATCGTAATCGAAAAAAATGAAAACTATTATTTCCTGCCTGATGAAAAAGACTGGGACAAGTTCATCAATGATGATCGTCTTTTTGAAAAAATTAATTCTTTGCTTAAAATTACTCCTGCCCATCAAAAAGAATTATTTGAAGATATTCTTCCGCCGGTAGGCAAACAGGAATTATGGGCCTGCGGTGTTACCTATCTTAGAAGTAAAGTAGGCAGGCAGGAAGAATCAAAACAATCTGGAGGCAGTGATTTTTATGCTAAAGTATATGAGGCCGAACGGCCAGAAGTTTTTTTTAAATCAACTCCTCACCGCATTGTTGGGCATGGAGGCAAAGTATCTATACGAAAAGATTCTACCTGGGATGTGCCTGAACCAGAACTAACGTTAATGGTAACCTCCTCTGGTAAAATTGTTGGCTACACCATTGGAAACGATATGAGCAGCAGGAGTATAGAAGGAGAAAATCCATTATATCTTCCCCAGGCTAAAACTTATGATGGATGCGCTGCCATTGGTCCATGTATATTCGTTACAGATCAGCCCCTCCCACCCGATACCGAAATAGTCCTCGAAGTTAATCGTGATTCAAAAAGAATAGTTGAAGGAAGAGTGAACATTGGTCAAATGAAACGGTCGCTGGAAGAATTGGTTTCATTTGTATACCGGGAATGCAGTTTCCCGAATGGATGTCTCATCATGACTGGAACAGGAATTGTACCCGGCAATGATTTTACCCTTCGCTCAAACGATGAAATAAAGATTACGATTGATAAAATTGGAACATTGGTGAACACGGTGAAATAGAATTAAGAGATTGCTTTTTTAATTTTATTGCTGAATAATCAACAATCGATTGCATTTTTTTATGATTCATACTAAGGTTGAAATTTAGTAACTTTCTTTGTAATTGAATTGCATGTAAAATCACCAGACTAATTCCCGGCTATGAAGATTTATTATTTTGTTTTATTCTCTCTTTTTTTACCCTTAACCAGTTTTACTCAAGAATTACCGTATACAATACCCGAAAAAAACTGGGATGCGGATTCATTGGGAAATCACCGGGCAGTTATCCATTTTTCAGGCGATGGAACCATTGCCTTTGTAAAAATCCCATGGCGAAGAAGAGATCTGACTCCTGAAAAAAAGCGGATAATAGTGCAGGATGGTCAAACGGGTCTAAAAATTTTAAATGTAAAAACGCTATCCATTTCAAGAGAAACAGGGGAAATTTATTTTGAACCCCGCTCCGGAACCGGCACCTATTATATTTATTATATGCCTTATAAAAATGAAGGCAGAAGTAATTATCCAAGAGGCGTATATCTTAACCCGGAACAAACTGCGTCAACAGAATGGTTGTCGGCTATCCCTAGTAATGCGCCCATTGCCACAACTGTAGAACTACAATCGATAGACGCTTTTAATAGTTTTTACCCAATGGAAGTAATTGCTACCAAATCTGAAACAGAAGCAATTATTAAAAAAAATACCGGGGCATCCTTTCTCGTTTTTCCGGAAGACAGGCTCCATTCTATAAAAATGAAAAATGATTTACCTAAACGCTGGATAGAAAAAGGTAACCAGGGTAAATTATTAGCGGAAGCAGATAAAGGAGAATACTTCGCGTATCAATTGGGCATTTATGCGTTAGAAGATTTGACAAACCTGCAAATAAAATTTACAGATTTAGTTTCTGCCGAAGGAAAAATTATCTCTTCAAAAAATAGTTCTTGCATTAATACCGATGGTATATCCTATGATGGAAAAAAAATGCATTTTGACGTTGCTGTTTTACTCAATACAGTTCAAGCGATGTGGTGTGGTATCCAGGTGCCTCCAACCGCCACAAGTGGTATTTACAAAGGGAAGGCAATCGTTACCTGCAAACAGGGTGAATCAAAAACTATTTTCATTGAACTTACTGTAACAAACAAAACAGCCATCAACGGCGGCATTGAAGAACCCTGGAAAATGACACGATTAAAATGGTTAAACTCCACACTTGCACAGGAAAATACTGTAATCGCACCCTATACGCCATTACAAGAATCGAATAGCGTACTGCAGTTTTTAGGAAGAAAATTATTTTTAGAAAAAAATGGGTTGCCGCAAAAAATTGAAACTTTTTTTACAGAAGAGATGACTTCAATGA
>JANNEK010000378.1:0-2976 GCA_031378605.1 Chitinophagaceae bacterium
CAACTTTGTGTTTTTGTGGTAAAAAATAAACACGAAGATCTCAAAGAAAATGCCACACAAAGTTTTCTACGAATCCTCTTTGTTATCAATAAAAAACGGTGTTCTCTGTGTTAAAAAAATCACTTGGTTCATAACACAGAACCTCAGGGCTTCTTAAAAGCCTTCAAAATTTTATCAACTTTTGTATTGCTTTCAAAAGTAGTAATCAGGTTCCCTTTTTTATCGTATAAGGCAAAATAGGGCAACGATTTTATTCTATAAAAACCCGGCAGGTTAAACTTTGCATCTCTACCGGCTTTGATATTTGGGTAATTGGCTAATTTATATTTTTCAATAAAACCTATCAATGGTTCCATGAGTTGATTGGTTGCCAATATCCATTGTATATTTTTGAAGTCATTCATCCGGGCATTCATTTCGTCCATTTGTTTAAGGCAATGATCACAATCCGGACTAAAATACATGATCAGGGTGGGTTGCTTTTTTAAACTCTCTTTGGTTAAGATAGTGCTATCAGGCAGAACCAGGTATATTGGTGGTAGCGTCGGAAATTGTTTATAGGGCGCTACTTGTTTGGTAGTAGTATTCAACAACTGCGCTTTAGTATCGATTGTTGCTATACAAAATAATAATATCAATATCCATTTCATGATCGACTGTTTATTTAGTAAAGCAAAACTATCGCCTGCTTTTAGTTTTTAACCAGTTTTAACAAAATAAGGAAAAATAAATTTGGAGTTCTACGAAAATTCCGTAGATTTACGAAAACATCGTAGATATGCTGGAAAAATTAAGTTCACAGGAAGAGCAAGCCCTATTGGCTGTTTTTGTTACCGGAGAAGGTAACGTAAAATCTTTTTTAGAAAATTTAGGTGATGCGGTTCCTTATACCACTCTTGCCTCTACCATCAAAAATTTAGAGAAGAAAGGATATTTGCGCAGCAGGGCAGTTGCCAATACTTATTTATATAAACCTACTTTGAGCGAAGAAGAGTACAAGAAACAGTTTATGAATGGGGTTGTAAAAAACTATTTTGATAACTCCTACAAGGAACTGGTGAATTTTTTTGTTGAGCAAAAGAAATTAAGTTCAAAAGAATTGAAAGAGATTATTGAGATGATTGAGAAAGGAAAGTAAGCCAGGAGTCGGAAGCCTAGAGCCGGGAGTAGGGAGGCGGGAGCCATAAGTATGTAGCTATTAGCCCAACATTCCTGCTTCTTGAATTTTATATTTTTCATTTTTCATTTTAGTTATATGAGCTTTCTTTTACCATACATACTTAAACTCTCCATTAGCCTGGCTGTGGTGTATTTATTCTACCGGTTGGCGCTACGCCGTCTTACTTTTTATAACTGGAACCGCTGGTACCTTATTCTTTATACGATGCTTTCTTTTTTTATTCCTGTTATTAATATCTATCCATTATTGCAAAAAAATAACTGGAGCAGCCACGAAGTATTGGAATATATACCGATGGTTGGATCCGAACAAATATTAATGCCGGGTAATGATATCAAAATTTTATGGACGTACAGGGAATGGACTCTTTTAATAGTTGGAGTAGGCATTGGAGTTATGTTACTGCGTTTAATTATTCAGCAATTATCTTTTTTGAAAATACGCCGTTCAGCAAAATTGATTATTGATGATACAATAAAAGTTTACCAGGTTGATAAGGATATCATTCCCTTTTCCTATGGCAATTCCATTTTTGTAAATAAGTATCAACATACCGAAGAAGAACTGAAAGAAATTATCCGGCATGAATTCATTCATGTTAAACAAAAACATACGCTGGATATTTTATGGTGCGAATGGCTATGTATTATAAACTGGTATAACCCCTTTGCATGGATGTTACGGCAGTCTGTTCGCCAGAACCTTGAATTTATTGCAGATAACAAAGTGTTAGCAAACGGTATCGACAAAAAAGAGTACCAGTATTTATTATTAAAAGTTATTGGGGTAGCCCATTTTAGTATTGCCCCACAATTTAATTTTTCGTCACTCAAAAAACGTATAGCCATGATGAACAAAATGAAGAGTGCAAAACTGCATTTGATTAAATTTCTTTTTATACTGCCGTTGGTAGTAGTATTGCTGGTATCGTTCCGCAATAAGTTTGTGTTCGAAAATACCAGCAACCGCCCTTCTATAAAATATGAAGGAATTGTATTTGATATGGATACGCACCAGCCACTGGCTAATGTTTCCGTTACCGATCAGCTATCTGGTAAAATTTCTGTTTCGAACGAAAAGGGTCGATTTAGTTTTGAATTTGAAAAAAACTCAAAAAGCCTATCCGTATTCATGGTGTTTAATAAAAAAGGCTATAAAAAATTGGAAGCACCTTTCGCCATTTATTTCAAAAAGGATCTTGATAAGCGTACCGGGTTAATGGAACTCACTACCATGAAAAAGGGTGCAAATACTGATCAGTGTTATGATTGTCTCTCATCAATGTCGATGCTTTATGAAGAGGCACCTGAGAAAATTAGTGATGAAGCCTTGATTAAGTTGTACAATGAGCGTATTAAAGAAAATTCAGAAGTTAATGTTAGAGATATCGTTTTGCAGGATACGATACCTACTCCCCCAATAGCGCCTGTTGACGTAAAAGGTACAGTTATGGCCAGGGGAGTAAAGAGTATTTCCATTGCTAACGGAATTGCTTCAGTGAAGTTGGCTAATGGTACTAAGGAAAGGTATGATCTAAACAAAGTTGAAGAGAAAGAGGCATATATAAAGAAATATGGTGAGTTGCCTTCACCGCCGCCGCTGCCATCTGCAAATGCTCCTGTTGCACCTTCTTTAGAAAACTCTCCTGTATCACCTCCCTCATCTCCGGCACCACCGGTAGGCCCTTCACCCGTATCGCCGCCACCTCCACCGAAACCCCCGATCAAGACTAAGTATAACGGTAATGGTTATGTTATTACTGTTGCCGATAACCAGGGTGAGTGCATTGTAATTGT
>JANNEK010000394.1:0-2701 GCA_031378605.1 Chitinophagaceae bacterium
TCAATTTTTAATTCTAAATTATTTTTTTTCGCAAAATCCCTTGCAGCCAATGCCTCTGGAGCAAATGACCCTGTAAAAACCCAATTCAACTTTAGTACAGTTTTTTGGGTTTCATTTTTTGAACTACTCCCAGAGTTATTATTACAGCTAATTATCAAAGATGCTGCGATTAGTACTATTAAATATTTATTTTTCATTTTTCTTTACAATTAATATTAAAAATGGGGATGTTAATTTATTATAGCCTGCTATATTTTTATCGTCCGGCGTTTCAATCAATTCAGTAATGCTTAAACCTGCTTTAACCATACTGTTTACTGTATGGCTTAGTGACCAGTGATAATCTTCAAACTTTACCTTATTAATATTTTCCGGGTCATGAATAGTAACCTCAAATGGTTTGCTTTCATTAAAATAATCAAACTCTTTACCTTTTGAAAACTCTGTATAAAAATCACAAAAAAAGGATTGTCGGAAACATGGATGAGTGACAGAAAAAATTGCAACTCCTCCAGGTTTTAATGAATTCTCTATGGCTGATAAGGCTTCTTCATATTCCTGCTTATTATCAATGCAAATGAGAACCATACTACAGGCTATTACATCATAATAATTGGCAGGAATTTTTGTTATGTCCGTATATATATTTGATAGGCGATGCCCCAAAATCTTTTTAGCCCCTGCTATCATTATAGGACTAATATCGTAAATATCAATTAGTATATCATCATTAACTTTTGAAGTCATTCTGCCATCACCAGCTCCAAAATCAAGATATGTTTGTGGTTTTAAGCTATTAATTTTATCTACAATAATTGGGTGCATTACATCTCTTTCTGAGGGGTGCTCGAAACTCAAAAAATCTTCTGCATTTTGTATCCAAAAAGTATTACTCATTTAATTTAATTGTTTATTATTCAAATACCATTTACCGAAACTTCTTTCCAATAAATAAATAACACCAAACATAAGTCCTCCTATTGCAGCCGACAAGAAAATTGAAAGCATCATCATTTCAGGCTCAATGCGTATAGATGACATTAATAAGTTTTTTCCTAGTCCAACATCTGCACCAGAAAATTCAGCAACGATTGCTCCAATTACACTTAAGGTGGCAGAAATTTTTAATCCTGTAAATATATTAGGCAATGATAAAGGAAAGTATACGTTCAAAATTCTGAAAGGTAGTTTAGCTTTATAAATATCAAGTAGGTCAAAAACATTTGATGATATTGAATTATACCCTGTAGCAAAGTTCATAAACACTGGATAAAATGAAATGACAGCTGCTAAAGCAATCTTACTGCTTATGCCAATTCCCAACCATAAAATAAAAAAGGGGGCTAATGTTATTAAAGGAATTACTTGGGTGGTAAGTATAATTGGTAAAATGAAATTGAAAAAAGTTTTATATTTTATGCAAATTACCATAAGCAGTAATGCAAAAAATACAGCAATAAGCAACCCAAGGAATGATTCAAGCAGCGTAACGCTTGTGGCTTTTACTAAGGAATAAGTATTTTCGTTAAAATAGAAAGCACAGTCGGAAGGTGATGAAATTAGTAACCTAACCCTGTTATTCGAAGTGCCAAAGTATTGCCAAACTAAAAGCAGGAATATTATCAGCAATATGTATAGAAATACTTTTTTCATGCTGCTGTTATAAAATCATTATGGTCGTCTAAAATAATTTGCTTGGCTTTTATTCGTATGTCGTCTCTGTTTGTTTCGGTAAGAAGAAATTTTTTAAGTACTGTACCTGAATGGCTAAGGATTAGAATTTTATCTGCTAATTCAATTGCTTCATCAATATCATGTGTTACCATTACTATTGCAGTATTATCCCTCTTTTGCAAAGTTTTCAACTCTTTATACAAACTATTTTTCCACCCGATATCAAGTGAAGAGAAAGGTTCATCAAGCATTAATAATTTTGGCTGCGAAATAAAATTTCTGGCCATACTGCATCTAGTTTTCATACCACCACTTAAGTCTTTCGGGTATTTGTTTACGGCATCTGTTAATCCTACAATTCTGATGGTATCCTCTACAGATTTGTTAAACGATTTATGTAAAATTTTCTCTGGAAATTCTATATTCCCTTTTACAGTTAAATTTGGCATTAATGTAGGTTCTTGAAACATATAGGCAAGTCCACCTGATAACTTTAAATCATTGATTGAAGTTTTATCTATTTTTATTTCTCCTGAATATTTTTGGCTTTTATTGTTTGGTAATAACGATGCTATAATTTTTAATAAACTGGTTTTTCCACTACCCGAGGAACCTACTATGGCAATCGTTTCACCTTCTTTTATAGAAAATGAAATGTTGTTTAAAATGAGTTTTGTTTTTGTATATCCGAAACATATGTTTTCTACTGTCAATTCCATAATACAAAGTAATTACTAACTTTCAGGTTCAGCCCGTAAAACGAATTTTTCCACTTTCTTTTCCTCTTTCGGTTAATAATATAAAGATAAGTATTGGACAGTACAGGAATTGCCATCAGTCTAACTAACCGATGAAAAGATTGTTTATTATTTTATTTCCAGTGGAAATAAAATAATAACAAAATAATTTCGCAACGATATCGCCATGAAATACTTAAGTTGTGTCAAAAAAATCTAATTAAACAATAGATCCATCGTTACCTCACTTTGTACCAAATTTTTGTAGTAAATATTTTTTGCAACGCCGT
>JANNEK010000414.1:0-2273 GCA_031378605.1 Chitinophagaceae bacterium
TAATTGTTTTGAATTTTTTGTGGATGTTCCTTTTTTTATCAGATTGCAAGTTGCACGAGAAATACCACGTTGCGGTTCATACCATCTGCCGGCTTTAAAACGCAATTCAACACGCACCAATTCTTCTTCAGGCGCTTCCACATAATATACCGGAACACCATTCGATAATTTGATCGATTTAAAATTATTTATTTCCAGATTTTCAATACTCCTTAATCCAGGCGCCTCGATTCTGTTTGGTATGTTCATTTTTGAATTTTAAATTGTTTGAGTGTTCGTGTGTTCATGTTTTTTGCGAATGATTTTCGTTTCGCTACCAGATACTAGTGCAGGTACAATTTAATTATGCAACATAATATTTAGATAGTTTTTCGTCGGCTTTCTTTTTAGTAAATGTCCAGTTTATCTTTTTCCTTTCTTTATTTCTTTGTTTTGTCCAGGCTGCAATTTCTCTTTTCAGGATTTCTTTCTGGCCAATTCTTCTTTCCAAACATTCTTTGGTCATAATATTTATCTCAATTTCTGCCATGTTCAACCAACTTCCATGCTTTGGGGTATAATGAAATTCAATTTTACTTAAAATGTTTTTTGCTTCTTTTTCAGTAAAGGTTTCATAAAATGAGCTTTCGAAATGTGTGTTCAGATTATCGGTTACTAATTGTATTTTTTTTGCCTTTGGATAAAGATATACCAGCTCTTTAATATAATGAGCAAAGTCCGCTTTTTTTCTTTGATCAGTTACTTTTATGTATCGAATACCCGCAAGCGGTTCAATGGCAACGAAAATATTTTGTGTTCCCATGCGCTTGTATTCGCCATCATATTTTTGTGGACTCCCCGGTTTCATCGCAATGGGTTTACGAACATCTTCTAAAAGTTGTTTGCTTTTTTCATCCACGCATATTACCGGATATTGTGGATTATATTCAGATTCATACAAATCCAAAAGGTTATACATTCTTCCCCTATACTCAGTTGTGATAGAGCTTATACACCACATTTTTTTCAACCATGGTTTACATTCGTTTTTTTTAAAATCAAACGGATTGTTTCGCGGTTAATACTGGACATACCTTTTTTATTTTTGAGTTCACTCGTTAATAAACTAAGCGTCCATCTTGAATTTCCTTCGGGTGCTTGACTACACGCCGTAGCAATCACCTCCGCCTTTTGATGCTCACTATATTTTGGCGGCTGTCCACTTCTTTCTTTCTCTTCGAGAGATTTTTCTAAGCCTAATTTTAAATATTTTTGCTTCGTTCGCCAAATAGTTGTCCGCTCTATACCTAAAAAATCAGCAATATCAGATTCCTTTTTCCCATCATGAAGCAATAATAAAATATTTGCTCTGTTAAATTCCCGTAAACTCCGATCCTTGGATGATTTAAACTCCTGAAGAAATTTTATCTCCTTTTTTGTTAATTTTATAACACCATTTTTCATTGTTATATTTTTATCATCTAAAGATAATAAAAGTATAATCATGTTGCTAAATTAATTTGTCAACACACTAGTAGCTAGAAGCTTGCTGCCAGCCGCTAATTAAATATATCCTTCATCTTATCAAAAAATCCTTTTTCCTTTCTGGCTTCGATCATATCGGGTTTGAAATTTTTTGCTGATTGAAGTTTTTCTAATATTTTCTTTTCTTCTGCAGATAAATGTTTTGGCACCCAAACATGCACCTGTATAATCTGATCGCCTTTCCCATAACTATTTAATGAAGGCAATCCTTTGCCTTTTAATTTCATGATATGTCCGCCTTGTGTTCCTTCCGGAATTGTTACACGCACTTTACCATCAATGGTTGGCACTTCCGCTTTTGTTCCGAGTGCTGCATCTGCAAAACTGATAAAGAGATCATAAACAATATGATTTCCTTCACGACGCAGATCCAATTCTTTTACTTCTTCAATTGATATTAATAGATCACCAGCAGGCCCGCCTTTTTCACCGGCATTTCCTTTTCCGCTCATACTTAATTCAATACCTTCTGTTACACCGGCCGGAATATCAATTGAAATTGTTTCTTCTCCGTATACTTTTCCTTCACCGTGGCATTTTGTACAATTCGCAGTAATTTGCTGGCCGGATCCATGACATGTTGGGCATGTTGCAGTTGTTGCCATTTGGCCTAGAATTGTATTTTGCACTCTGCGCACATAACCCGATCCCTGGCAAGTTTTACAAGTGGTTATATTCGAAGCATCTTTTGCACCACTGCCATGACAAAGATCACAAACAACATATTTTTTTACTTTAATTGTTTTGCG
>JANNEK010000007.1:0-35912 GCA_031378605.1 Chitinophagaceae bacterium
GCACTAGCAGATGTATTATAGGCAATAGTACCCGTTAGATTACTGATATAAACCTGTGTTCCGTTTACATACACCACACAACCATCATCCCGGCGAATATTTCCTGTAAATAGAGAATAGGACCCAGGGTTCGAGATAGAAACTGTTTTTCTAAAATAGGTGGTGATATATTTGTTGTTTGGATCAGGACCATAACTGACAGTAGTAACCGGAGCATCGCCATATCCTAATTCGGAAGGTCCGGATACCCAGGAAGCATCATTGAAACCTGTACCCACCCAGGCTGTTCCCTGGTCTGTTCCATTGTCAAGATATTTCCAGGAAGTACCATAATTAAAGATTGAAATTCCTGCCGGTTTTCCGATCAATTCAAAATCGAAAGACAGATCAGAACTGGTAATTGCATCCTGGTGTAATTCCACCGCAATTACATTAGTACCACTTACAAAAGCAGTGGTTGAAATATCAACAGTGATTAACTTATTTCCATCTTCTGTGGCTGATGCCGATGCAAGTGTAGAACCAGTTATACCTCCGCCTGGCATATTATTTCGTGACACTTCGGTACCATTTACATAAATCACAGCACCATCGTCGATATACATATTGAGGCGCATGCTTCCGAAAACACTGATATCGGTTATTGTAATAGCTTTTCTGAAATAGGTAGTAATGTATTTACTACTTGGATTACCACCATAACTTATTATAGTTCGTTCATCATTGTCGCCGTATCCGAATTCTCCAGTGCCAGTTGCCCAGGCTGCGTCATTATAGGCAGTTGTTTGCCAGTTTGCAGGAGTGGTATTATTATCAAGATATTTCCAATTACTGCCGAATTTAATCAGCGTGGTATCTGCATACACGGTTGATTGATTCAATAGCAACGTAAAAATAAGTATACAAATCAGGGTATAGCTGGGTTTCATAAATATGGATTATTCAATACTAATATATAAATAGACTTTGAATAAAACGAATGCATAGATGGTTTTAGTACAACAAATTCTGTGTTTTATAGCTTTTATTAAATGGTGGTTTTACGTATTACAATACTTTAAGTAGTGAATCGTATAATTACTGTAATAAGTACGTTTTCACCTTGTATTTTATGAACCAGGTATTTTATTTAGTATTTTATTGATATTAATCTATAACTGTTAGCAATTAGGTCTTCCTTTTTTCGTTCAATGAATGAATACCATCGGTGAAAATACCAGTACATACTTTGATTCTTAATGAATCTGTGCAATTTTTGTACAATCAATTTAACCGACCCTTTTAAAGGGAATGTATTAACCAATTCCTGTTTATTTAATTGAGAATAATGATTTTGTTGAGTAGTGGTAATTTTTTTGTAGCAAATTCCGTTTAAATACAGGTTCCTAATTCTATCGTATGAAAAAATATTACTTAGCGCTTTTGTTTAGTGCCTTTTCGTGCCTGGTAACGCTTGCACAGGTAAGGCCATTTACTCCGAGGTATATAAATCCATCCGTAAGAGGTAATATCGTTTATGTTTCTAATAATAGTATTACAACGAATGGAGTTACTACCACGGAGGCCCCTCCTTCAGGATCTGCAACGAACAACGGTAGCTTTGGAGTTAACCTTGATATTGATAACACGCCAATTACGCTTTTACCCTGGAATTCTACCTGGAAATTCAGTGATAGCGGTTATGCCCCAGGTGCAGGAACCTGGGTGAATCCCGCTTATCCGGATGCCGGCTGGGTTACAGCTACGGCCGGATTGCCAACGGATCTTTTGCGTGATATCGGATATGGTGATGGTGATGAAGTTATCCCCTTTATATATGCAGGATGTGGAGTTAGACCCGCTGTTCAATTACCGGGATGCGGAACAAAATACTGGACAACTTATTTCAGACAACAGTTAAATATTCCCAGCATAGCAGCTTACAGCGGATTTACAATTAATCTGCACCGTGATGATGGAGCCGTTATTTATGTAAATGGAACAGAAGTAACAAGAAGTAATATGCCGGTTGGTATTATTGCTTATAATACTCCTGCTTCAGGCGCGGTGGATGGAGCCTCTGAAGATGTAACAATTACAATTGGTACCGGTTCTTTTGTAAACGGTATCAATACAATTGCGGTAGAAATTCACCAGTTTAATCAAACCAGCTCTGATGTATCTTTTCGAATGGAATTAACGGGAACTCCCTCAAATACTACATTCAATTCAACTTCGTCGGACCTCACCTTAAATTCCTGCAGCGATGTATTATGGGCAGGTTTGTATTGGGGCTCAACACTGGGAAATAGCGCCGATATTTCGTGGCGCACTACGCATACCAGTATTTTATTAAAAATACCCGGAGCAGGTACTTATGCTACGGTAACCTCTGGCCAAACTGATTTACATGATAGTTCTGCAGCAAATAACCATAGCGGTTATCAGTCGTTTGCCAATGTAACATCTTTATTAAATACAGGTAACCCTAATGGTACGTATACCGTTGCCAATCTATGTACCCCGGTTTCTACCGGAAAAAGTAATCAGGCTGCAGGCTGGACCTTAGTAATTGTGTATAGCGATCCAACCACCATACCTCGTAACCTTGTTGTATTCGATGGATTTGAAATTGTTTCAGGCGGTACACAAAAAGATTTACCAATTGCAGGGTTTCTAACTCCGGTAACCGGTCCCGTTAGTTGTGAGCTGGGTGCTGTTGTTTATGATGGTGACAGGGTATCTTTAGATGGATTTTTTTTCAAACAAGACTCTGCAGCAGCCGGAGTATATACCGACTTATCGAATACCGGAACAAGTGGTAATGGCGACACCTGGAACAGTACTATTTCCTATTTAGGTGCTAACGTTACTACCCGTAACCCTGCCCATGCAAATACGCTTGGTTATGATGCCGATATTATAGCATTGCCAAATCCGGGAAACGCAGTATTAGGCAATTCAAAAACCTCTGCACGTATACGAATAAGTTCTCCTGCCAGTGGCGGCGAAAACTTTTTTCTACACCTGGTAACTTCATCCATATCGGTAGGTAACCCTTCTTTTAATATCGTAAAATCTTCTACCGATTTAAGTGGGGGATTGCTGCAACCCGGCGATAGTTTGCGCTACACACTTATTTATCAAAACCGGGGAACAGATACAAGTGCAAATACTATTTTGTTGGATTCATTACCCTATAATGTAAGCTACCGGGCAGGAAGTATGCTTATTAATGGAGTTGCCAAAACAGATATTTCCGGTGATGACCAGGCAGAATACGATGCTACGGGAAAGAGAATGGTATTTCGTATGGGTATAGGCGCTAATTCAATTACTGGCGGACAAGTATACCCGAACAGGCGCGATACGGTTTCTTTTATAGTTGTTGTAACCAATGTGTGTTCTATACTTGCCTGTGACAATACAGTAGTTAACCAGGCGCGCATGGATTATACCGGTAAAAACTCCGGGCAATCACTTTATGATTACAGCGGCGCGGTTGTTGCCTTCTGCTTTTCTTCCGGCCCTTTAGTTAATACCATTAACGGATCCTGCATTAGCAGAAATGATACTACTATTGTAAATCAATGCCCGACCTTAACTGCAAAATTACCGTCAGCAGCTTATCCGTCTTATAATTTTTATAGTGCATTGCCTTTTGTACCTGCAAATCTTTTTAACCCGGCCACCATTATTACGGTTGGGGGTACCTATTATGCCTATATTACTTCTGCAAGTGGAAGTTGCCGTGATACAGTTCGGATAAATGTACTCATTCAGCCTTGTCCGGATATTGATGACGATGATGACGGTATTCCTGATTATGTAGAAAGTAATGGACAGGATGCTTTTGGTGATAGTGATACGGATGGTATTCCAAACTTTACGGATCCAAGTTTCCCTGGTTTTACAGATAGTAACGGCGATGGTGTAAACGATAATTTTGATACTGATAAAGATGGTATTCCCAATCAATACGACCTGGATAGTGATAACGACGGAATACCCGATGTAGTAGAAAGTGGTGGTGTGGATGCAAATGGCGATGGACGTATTGATAATTTTACGGATACTGATAATGATGGACTTTCACAAAATGTAGATGCAAATAATACCGGACAACCAGGTTCTGGAAATGGCTTAAATATACCGGACCTTGATTTAGATGGTATTCCCAACTACATCGATCTGGATAGTGATAATGACGGTATTCCGGATGTGCGTGAGTCGACCGGTACAGATAGTAATAACGATGGTATCATTGATGCTTATTCAGATTCAGATGCTGATGGTTTCAGTGATAACGTAGATGGCGATGTTGGAAATGATGGAACTGCAGAAAATAGTGCTAATACATTATTAAGAACGGGAGCTGACATAAATAATGATGGCAGAACAGATTCTTACCCCTTTAAAAACTTAGATGGTGATAGCCGGGCTAATCCGTATGACCTTGATAGTGATAACGATGGTATTTCGGATGTTCGGGAAGCAGGCTTTACAGATGCAGATAACAATGGTTTTTCTGATGGAACAAAAGGAGCAGACGGATGGGATGACGTGATTGATGCGCTGGTAATCCTTACCCTGAGAAATACTGACGGAGTAGGTAACCCGAACTACATTGATATTGATGCTGATGATGATGGTATTCCGGATAATGTAGAGGGCCTTTCAACTACCGGTTATCAGTTTCCGTTATATCTGGATACTGATAACGATGGACTGGACAATCGCTACGACGGTACTTTTGGTTTTGGTGGAAATGGAATTACACCAAACGACCAGGATGGTGACATGACTCCAGACTATCTGGATAGCGATACTGATAATGATGGATTAATAGATCGTGTTGAAGGAAATGACTTTAACCTTAACAATATACCCGACGATAACGTTACCCTTACCGGATTAGACACAGATGTGGATGGACTTGACAATCGATTTGATGCAAATAACTCATCTGTAAAAGGAACCTCGGCCTATATGGGAACGGGTGGTAGCAATTCTGGTGATCCAATGCCTGGCTCCATCACCATGGTACAGGCAACAATTCCTGGAGGTGAAAGAGACTGGCGCGTCACAACCTTTGTATTAGATGCAAGTTTCCTAACGATAACTGCGAGTAGAAATGCGGATTTTATTCGTGTGAATTGGATAGTTAGTTGTGATAAAATTATTGACCATTTTGACATCGAAAGAAGCACCGATGGCATACACTTTATTAAAATTGGAGAAAAAGCCGGAATTGGAACAATCTGTAAAACAACACCTTTTTACTATTTGGATAATATTCTGGCCGCAGTAGCTTCCGATCAGTATTATTATCGCATAAAAGCTATTACCACTACTTCGTATACACGTAACAGCCAAATAGTAATGGTAAAGGTCAAACAAAGTTCGTCAATCGTACTTTCTCCGAACCCTGCAAGAAGCTATGTTTCTATTAATCTCGTAGTACCCGGGCAAACAATTGCAGATATCTTTCTGCTTGATGTAAACGGTAAGGTTGTTTTGAAACAGAAGGAGTCACTGAAAGATGGTTACAATAGTATTACTTTAAATGGGCTGGAAGCTTTAGCAGATGGAGTTTATACTGTTCGTATCAGCGTGAGTGGGGCTATGTATTTTGAGAAACTGGTAATTAAGAAATAATTTTAAATTATAGTATTGTAAAGATCCCTTTCAGCATGAAAGGGGTCTTTACTTTTATATTCATTGGCTTTAAAAAAATTCTTCAACAGTTAGAGCTAGAAGAAGTGAGGCTGTATAAAATATGGGATAAAAATGTACATGTACCGGGATTCGGAACCTAAACTTTCAATCTCCTTCCGCTTATCCGTATTTTTGCCATTCATTATGTACACATTAAAAAAATCACTTGGCCAACACTTTCTAAAAGATGAAACAGTTACTCAAAAAATTGTTTCGGCCCTTCAGGCGCAAAATTTTCAGTGTTTGTTGGAAGTAGGGCCGGGCGGTGGTGCACTTACAAAGCAATTAATTAAATTACCTGGAATTAACTTTCGATGTGTTGAATTGGATGAAGAAAAAGTAGCAGGATTACTTATCGATTATCCTGTGCTGAAAGGAAAAATAATAAACGGAAGTATTCTTGAAATAGAAAAACCTTTTGAAGAACCTTTTACGGTAATTGGCAATTTTCCCTATAATATTTCCACCCAAATATTATTTAAGATGCTTGAATGGAAGGAGCAGGTACCTTGTATGATCGGCATGTTTCAAAAGGAAGTAGCCTTGCGTGTTGCTTCTAAAGAGGGGAATAAAGTGTATGGATTACTGAGTGTATTGGTACAGGCATTTTTTAAAGTAGATTATTTGTTTGAAGTAGATGAAAATTGTTTTACACCTCCACCAAAAGTAATAAGTGCCGTGATCCGGTTATTGCGCAGAGATGATATTCCACCCATGAAAAGTGAACGAAGTTTTTTTGTATTGGTAAAAGCGGCGTTTAATCAACGAAGAAAAACATTGCGAAATGCTACTAAAAGCTTATTTGAACCAATTGAAATGGAAGACCCAATTTTTAATAAACGTGCCGAGCAGTTGAAAGTAGAGGAACTGGCGGCCCTTACCTTTCGTATGAAATAATTAACGATGAGAAAAGTAATTATCACATCAAAAGCTCATGAATACCTTGTCAATCAATTACAGCAAAGAAGTTATGAAGTATTGTATCTCCCTCAAATAAATTATGAGAGGTTATTGCAATTAATGCCTGATGCGGAAGGACTGATTGTTACTACACGATTAAAGATTGATAAGCCAATCATTGATGCAGGGGTAAATCTAAAATGGATAGGTAGATTAGGTAGTGGGATGGAGCTTATTGATGTTGCCTATGCACAAACAAAAAATATTCGTTGCGAAAGCAGCCCCGAAGGTAACCGCAATGCTGTAGCCGAACATACATTGGGTATGTTACTAAACCTGATAAATCATATTAGTAGTAGCCAACAGGAAGTTAAAGAAGGTAAATGGTTAAGGGAGCCAAACAGGGGAATTGAATTAACGGGTAAAACAGTAGGAATTATTGGATTTGGAAATACAGGAAGCCAGTTTGCGAAACTCTTATCTTCTTTCAATGTTACAGTTTTAGCTTTCGATAAATATAAGTTTGGATTTGGAACTGGTTATATAAAAGAAGCTAATCTTGAACAAATTGCCCGCTATGCCGATGTAATAAGTATACATCTCCCTCTAACAGACGAAACTTTTCACCTGGCAAATGGACCTTTTTTTAATTCGCTGGAAGCAACACCTTTTTTTATTAATACCTCGAGAGGAAAAGTGCATCATACTCCGGCATTAATACAGGCATTAAAAAATAAAAAGATTGCCGGTGCCGCACTGGATGTATTGGAAAATGAAAAATTAGAGACTATTACCGGTACTGAACAAGCGCAATTGAGGTGGCTATTTGAACAACCGAATGTTATTGTTACCCCACATATTGCCGGCTATACTCATGAAGCTTTTTATAACATGGCTTCCGTATTATTAACCAAGCTTGCTTTATAAAAATTTTTATAGTTTTTATTGCTGCCTGCATTTGCTAACGGTTCGTTAAATCAGATTGGCAAGTTCATTTTCACATTTTAATGGATTCATTTGGTATGCTTTTGTGATAGAGTATAGTAAATGATTTTATATGAAAAAAAATCTACTCCTCTTTATCGCACTCCCTTTTTTATTCACTAGTTGTACTAAGGTTTTACTAAGCTCCGAAGACAAATTAGTTGGATCCTGGATTCTGTTGTACGCCGAAAAGCAGCGTCTCTTTAATGAAACAACGTTAAATACAGGATTTGAAAACGGCGTTTTTTATTTTTATGAGAACGGAGAAGCAGTGTATGACGATGGTTACGACTTAATGCGTGGCAATTGGCAGCTTAGGCGCATAAATGATGGTTACTATGATAACGATGGTAACTATCGAAATGAAAGTCGCCAGGTATTTAGTTTACACCTGATTGATTTTCAAACCAACCGGGTATTGGATTGGGAGTTTGATGATAGCTGGTTCACCAACCACGATCGTTTTACTGCCCGTTACGATAGTTATAGCTATCAATATCGTTATGTATTTGCAAAGCAATGAAAGTGTTGGCTGTAAGTTTTTAGTCTGACAACCAGTATGAATTAAATTTAAAATGAGACGATGTATGAATAAACTAATTTTAACCATATTTTTTGTTACTTCATTAGCATGCTCTAATACAAAAAAAATAATGAACGCTTGGGTCGGTTTGACAAAACAACAACTGATACTTAGTTGGGGGCCACCATCTCGAATTGCTTCGGACGGCGGTAATGGAGAAATTTTAGTTTACGCAAATCAGCTTTATTCACCCGGAGTCAATGGAACAGGAGCTTTCTCTTACTTGAACTATAAGTATATGTATGTTGATTCTAGCAGTAAAATTTATCATTGGTTAGTAAAAATCGAACAGATACCACCCACACAAGTTGATATAAATGTAAAAAGACAGTGACAAAAACAGAAGTTATTCTAACCTATTATTTCAATACTCATTAAACTTTTGACATTACTATTATAAAAAAACGGGAAATTCCAATAGCTCTTAAAAATTCATAAATTTGCTTGCAGCGTTTAAAATTAGTGCAGTTTGTGTAGAAGAAACCAATAAAAGTAGCTTAGTTATTATGTTATACTCTTTAAAATTTCAACATACTTGACACTAAACCTACTGCTAACAAAGCGTAATTAATTTGACGGGTTAGGCTTAATTTTCTATCATTTAAGTAAAAGGAATACAGATTGATGAAAGGTTGGCCGGGGTATGTACCAACCGGAAAAGCCCCAAACGATTTTTTGCACTAGATTTTTCCTATTTTTGTTGCATAAATAATGGCAACGCTTCAGCACAAGATCTGAAGCGTTGTTATTTTTTTCTGTTTAATCACCAACATACTATTAAATAAAGGAGGTTGTTATGAGTACAATACTGTATGTTACTAAAGAAACGCTTGAAAAAATGAAGCTTGAGTTAATTCAACTTAAAACAGTTGAACGACCTGCCGCTTCCCGTGCTATTGCAGAAGCAAGAGAAAAAGGCGACTTAAAAGAAAATGCCGAATATGATGCAGCTAAAGAAGCCCAGGGAATACTGGAAGCAAAAATGAAAAAGCTGGAAGGCGATCTTGCTGCAGCCAGGGTATTGGATGAAAGCAATGTAGATATCAGTAAGGTATCTATACTCACTAAGGTTACACTTACCAACCTGAATACAAATAAAATAGTGACCTACCAGATTGTTTCTGAAAAAGAAGCAGATCTAAAGCTCTCTAAAATTTCTATTACTTCTCCAATAGGAAAAGGTTTAATGGGAAAAGTAATTGGTGATATTGCAGAAGTTCAGGTACCTGCAGGATTACTAAAATTTAAAGTAGAGAATATTACTGCATAAAGGACGCCTTCTATTTAGATATGGAGAATGAAAATAGCAGGAAGCCGGTAGTAAGAAGCCGGTTGCCAATAGCCGGTAGTAAGAAACCGGTTGCCTGTAGCCGATAGCCGATAGAAGAATCCGGTAGCCGATAGAACAAGTTAATAGTAAGAAGCCGATAGCTAATAGCCAATCGAAGAAGCAAATAATATAGAAACAAATAAAAATAATAAGAAACAAATAACAAGAAGCCACTATTCCGAAATCAGGCAATCTGCAATTATCTATTGTGCTATGACAATTTTTTCAAAAATAATAGCCGGAGAAATTCCTTCTTATAAAATAGCAGAGAATGAAAAATTCTTTGCGTTTCTTGATATTTTTCCATTAGTAATGGGTCATGTACTGGTGATTCCAAAAATTGAAACGGATAAGTTTTTTGATTTACCGGAAAATTATCTTGCAGAACTTTTACTTTTTGCTCAGCCAATTGCTAAATCCATTGAACATTCATTTAACTGTAATCGCTGTGGGATGGCTGTTATAGGCTTAGAAGTGCCACATGCTCATTTGCATTTAATGCCTATTAATTCAATCGATGATATAAACTTCAGCAAGGCAAAACTAACCGTTACTCCGGCACAATTAAAAGCCGTTCAGGAAAAAATAGTTTCTAAGTTGTAAAATTGGGTTGAAAACGAAAAACAAAAAATACAATACTTCAAATACAGAATTTATCTTGTATTAAACTTTTACTAACAACAATTTCTTTCAGTCTTTCGATCTTTCGGTCTTTCGAACTTTCGGACTTTCATTCTTTCGGTCTTTCGAACTTTCGGACTTTCATTCTTTCGAGCTTTCCGACTTCCTACTTTCCCATAACCATCAACACCGCCATTGTTTCTATTCCCTCCCATAGAAAGCCGATGAGTACATTTTCATTTTCTGCATGTTGGTTATTATCGTAATTAACTACGGGAACACTAATTACATTTGCTTTTAATTTCTGTTCAAAAACAATCAGGGGCAGACTTCCTCCGGCTGATGGTAAAAGGATTACTGGATAATCAATAGTAGATTGAACGGCCTTAATAATAGTTTGAGCAATCGGAAGATCCATAGGAGTGCGTTGTGCATTATACCCCGAACCCGTAGCTATTTTTATAAGCTTAGGATATTTCAACCGTTCTTCATCGGTAGGTTCGTTCGATATTATATGATATCCTTTTGATTCAATATGTTTAATCACTTTTGAAACCTGCCTTTTTAAATCGTTGCCCAAAACAAGGCGGAGATCAATGACTGCTTCGGCCTTAGCGGGTATGATATTCGCAGCCAATTCGCCTACATTAGCGCTATGTATTCCATTTATATTTAAAGTGGGCAAGTGTAATAATTCAAGAAACGATTGGCCGTTGCCTTCTGGTTCAACAATACCCAATTCTTTTTTTAATGTTTCTTCAATATTGGGAATAGCTGCTATCGCTTTTTTTTCTGAAGCAGATAAGGGCACCACGTCATCATAAAACCCTTTAATGGTAACCCGGTTATTTTCATCTTTCATACCTGCTACTAATTCAACAAGCATACGGGCAGGGTTAGGTGCCCAATTGCCATAGTTACCACTGTGTAGGGGGCGCTTTGGTCCATACACGGTAAGGGCCATATTTACATCTCCGCGAACACCAAACTCTACCATTTTTTTCCCGGATACATGACGAGGTCCATCAGCAATAATCCATACATCGGCTTTCAGTTTCGCTTCATTTTTTTCAAAAATTTCATTAATATGTACTGAACCTACTTCTTCTTCTCCTTCAAAAAAGAAAAGAATATTATTCGTTAATGCTATTTTCGATTTTAGTAGGGCTTCATAGGCATTTAAAATACACATTACACCTGCTTTATCGTCGGTACTACCGCGCCCGCTTATGCGCCAATTTGGATCGAATGAGGTTGCTCCTGCATTTGGTTTTACAATTTGCCCACCTCTTTCGGCAGAGGCAGTTAAAAAAACGGGTTCAAATGGTTGTAACCCCGAAGCCCATTGTTTGGGATTTACAGGTTGACCGTCATAATGCGCATAAAACGCAATTGTATGTATGGCACCCGGCACCATTATTTTTCCAAAAACAGCGGGTGTAACGCCAGGTGTTATTCCATAGAGTAATTCTGTTATAATACCCAGTTGATTCATCCACGAAGCAATATAAGCGGCATTCTTTCTGATATTAATAGTATCACGACTTACATTAGGAATCGAAAGAAATTCGGTATAGTCATTAATAATTTTTAATTCATTGGCTTGCCGGTACATCCTAACTTTTTGCTGCACGGTTTGGGCAATTAGTTGGTGGTTTATTGAAAGTGCAAGAACCAGGAAAGTTATCATTCGCATAATTGTATGTTTTAAACGGGCTTCCTTACATTGAATGAATTTAAATGATTCATTAAAAATAAAGTCAAACTTTTTTTAAGGAGATCCTGTTCGATTCTAACTTCAAAATTATCTTCTTAAGGATTGATGAGTAGATCCCTGATCAGAATTTTCTTTTTTTGTGCAATGCTACCTTGTAATTCTTCCCGGATTATTCGCTACAAAGCCTTCCCATCCTTTTATTTTTTTTGCGACACCTGGTAGTTGAGGCTTATCCTGAAAATGATGACAAACAGCAACCGCCAATGCATCGGATGCATCGAGATATTTTAATGAATTACTTTTAATAGTAAGTATCCGTTGCAGCATTTGCCATACCTGCTCCTTGCTGGCATTTCCATTACCTGTAACCGATTGTTTCACTTTTTTGGGAGAATATTCAAAAACATCCAAACCGGCACTTATTGCAGAAGCAATGGCTACTCCTTGTGCACGTCCTAGTTTGAGCATACTTTGTACATTTTTAGCAAAAAAGGGAGCTTCAATAGCAAAGCAATCGGGTTTATGCTGATGAATTAATTCGGTTACTTTAGTATGAATCATTTGTAAGCGTTGGTAATTATCCTTTTTAGGATTCATTTTTAGAATACTCATTTCAATTAATTGAACATGATTGCCATTTATTGCAATAATGCCATAACCCATTACAAGGGTTCCGGGATCGATACCAAGAATTATTTTCGAAGAGTTAGCCAAGGAGCAAATGAATTCGATTATTTTGTAGAATAATTTGTTAGTCGCCGGCAAAAATATCAAAATAATTCTCAACTATGTAGTGGGCCCTATGTTGTTTTGCCTGTTATTGTATTCTATTTACCGGCAACTACAATTGCAGCCCAACTGGGAACAATCGCTAATTCAAATTAAAGAAGCATTTGACGAAACGGCGAACGGAAAAATAGCAGCAGTATTAGGATTAATGATGTTGAACTGGGGCTTAGAAGCTCGAAAGTGGCAGGTAATAATTGGGGGGCTCCAAAAACTATCCTGGATAAAATGCCTTAGAGCAGTTTTTACTGGAACAACGTTGGCATTTTTTACACCCAATCGAATGGGCGAATTTATGGGAAGAGTATTATATATAGAGGAAGGAAAGAGAATCAGAGCCATTTCACTTACCATTGTAGGAAGCATGGCTCAATTATTAATAACCATTGTTCTTGGAATAGTGGGTTTAATTTTTGTTCGTTCAGAATTATTGCGCTCACCAACTACTTCAGGCTCGGTTGTTTTTTGGCTTAATGCAGTATTATATATATCGATTTTAGCGGCCTTTTTTTTAACAGTACTTTATTTCAGGCTATCATGGCTTATCAGGTGGATTGAAAAGATACCCCGTATTGAGAAATTTGTACGTCATATAAGGGTTTTGGACAATTTTAACGCAACACTATTGTGGAGGATTTTGTCTTTATCAGCAAGCAGGTATCTTGTGTTTGTGTTACAATATTATTTATTATTCGATGTTTTTAAGGTAGAACTCAATGCATGGCAGGTTTTTTGGTCGGTGAGTGTAGTTTTCCTGGTGCTTGCAATTATTCCAACTATTGCCTTAATAACGGAATTGGGAGTTCGATGGAAAACAAGTGTTGAAGTGGTACAGTTATTCAGTGTAAATTTAACAGGAATATTAGCTACCTCCTTTACAATTTGGATTATTAATTTAGTAATACCTGCTTTAATTGGCAGTTTATTAATTTTGAATATCCGTCTTTTTAATTATAAGGAAGAAAAAAAAAGAGTGGTAAATAAGCAGTGATGAAGATTTTTGTATAAACAAATGAAAGCATTCCGGTCGTTATTTTTTATTGCTTTAATGGTTATTAGTTTTCCGCTTACTGCGGGAGAAGGCTTTTGCGGTATACGTAATACGGCTTTTCAGGCAAACGAAAGCATAACCTTCAAAGTGATGTACGCAGTAGTAGGTGCTCATTTTGGAGCTGGTGAGGTTACTTTTACTTCGGCATTGGAAATGCTGAATAATAAACCGGTTTACCATTTAGTGGGAGATGGCAAAACCTATTCTTTTTACGATAAAATATTTAAGGTAAGAGATAAGTATGAATCCTTTGTTGATACTGCCACGCTTCAGCCCTATAAATTTATTCGCAATGTTTATGAAGGAGGGTATAAGAAATATGAGAATGTTACTTTTAATAAGAACATTAATACTGCCATTACAAACGATGGCGTTTTTAAAGTACCCGATTGTGTGCAGGATGTGCTGAGTGCAATTTTCTATGCACGTAATATTGATTTCAATAAATACAATCCGGGTGATAAAATTCCTTTTTCGGTTTTTTTGGATAACGAATTGTACAATATGTATATCCGTTATATAGGTAAGGAAACGATTAAAACCAAGTACGGAAAATTTAATGCAATTAAATTTAAACCATTACTTATTAAAGGAACCTTATTTGAAGGAGGGGAGAAAATGACGGTATGGATTTCCGACGATCCTAATCATATACCGGTACGTATTGAAAGCCCTATTTCAGTAGGAACCGTTAAAGTAGATATGATTGGCCACCGCAACCTGCGGCATCCGCTTAGTTCGCTTATAAGTTTACGATGAATCGGAAAGAGATAAGGTAATAAAGAAACAAGAAGCAAATTCCAAAGAAGAAAGAAACAAGACTCAAACGAATAAAATTTCGATTACCAAATTGAAAAAACTTCCTAAGAATTATAGTTGCTTTGAGTTTTCAATTTTTCGATTGCCTGTTTATTTATATCTTATTTTTTAATTTTTTTTGGTTTCATACTTTGTTCTTATGATTATTCTGTTTAAAATATAACTTCCTGCCTTTTCAACCAATATCAGCTATTCTAAATAATTCGTTCTGACGAATTCCTTTTTCTGTTTGTAAAAGGGTGCAACACTCATGATGCGCATCATGCTCAAAAAATAAAATATAATCGTTGCTGACAGCCTCCTGTAAAAAAGATTTTTTTTCGGTTAATGTAGTAAGTGGAAACATATCGTAAGCCATAATATAAGGAATCGGCAGGTGGGCAATCGATGGCAGAAGATCGGCCATAAATACAATCGTTTTTCCTTTGTAGGTTATTTGGGGAAGCATCATTTTATCGGTATGCCCATTCACAAAACGAATAGTTATTGAATCTGAAAAATAGGCAGCGGCTAATTTTGTTGTATCCGATTCATTAGCGGGTATCATTTTAAGCTGACCACTTTCACGGATTGGTAAAATATTTTCTTTTAAAAAGGAAGCTTTTTCACGATCGTTTGGCAGTGTAGCCCATTGCCAGTGTTTTTCATTACTCCAGAAAGCCGCATTGGCAAAAGCAGATTCAAGTTTATCACCTACCCTTGCTATGCTTCCACCGCAATGATCAAAATGCAGATGCGTAAGTATAACATCTGTGATATCATTCCGGTGAAAACCCTGAACGGCTAATGATTTGTCTAATGAATCGTCGCCATGTAAATAATAATGACTGAAAAATTTTGCATCCTGTTTGGTGCCGATACCCGTATCAATTAAGATCAACCTGTTTCCTTCTTCAATTAATAAGCAGCGTAGTGCCCAACTGCATTGATTGTTTTCATCGGCCGGATTTAGTTTGTTCCAGATTGTTTTAGGTACTACGCCAAACATTGCACCGCCATCTAGTTTAAAGAACCCGGTATTGATACTATAAAGTTTCATGAGTTATAAAATTGCTCTTTCTTTTTTTTGAGTACTGTTTGCATATACTAAAAAAATCAACCCTATCAGGAAGAAAATACCGAGGGTAAGAACAGAATTTCGTTGTGAACCCGTGAGCTCTGTTATATAACCATACGAAAACATGCCAATAACAACAGCTATTTTTTCAGTAACATCGTAAAAACTAAAGAAAGAGGCAGTGTCTTTTGTTTCAGGCATTAACTTACTGTATGTACTTCTGCTAAGCGATTGAATACCTCCCATTACAAATCCAACACAGGCACCCAAAATATAAAACAACAGTATATCCTGTTTGGGCATCAGGTAGCCCGCAATGCAAATCAGTATCCAGAAAAAAATGACAACCATTAATGCTTTAAAATTGCCAATCATTGATGAAAGTTTACTGATGAGAAAGGCACCGGGTATAGCAACCAGTTGAATAATTAATATTGCAATAATCAAATTTTCAGTTTTAATACCCAGCTCACCCTTTCCAAAAAGTGTAGCAGCAAGCATAATTGTTTGAACCCCCATATTATAAAAGAAAAAGGATCCAAGAAACCGTTTAATAACGGGCATCTTTTTCAGTTGTTTCCAAACTTTCCCTAACTCTTTATACCCATTTGAAAGAAGGCTACTATTTGAAAGATTGCTACCTGCGGCTACTGGTTCAGGTAAGCGCGAAAGGGAGAAAAAACCAAAGCCCAGCCACCAGATGCCAGCTAATAAAAAAGACAGGCGTGCAGGAAACGTTAAATCACTAAACCAATCTCCATTTAAAACAAATAGAAAGCAGATTAATTGTAAGATAACACTACCAATATAGCCAAACGAAAATCCACGGGCACTTACCCGATCACGATCTTCAGGAGCCGCAATTTCTGGTAAAAAGGAATTACTAAAAACATAACTGCTCCAGAAACCAATACAAGCAATAATCATACAGATTATTCCCACCCATAAATATCCTTTAGTAAAAAAAAATAGCATACAACATGCAATGCTACCCATGGTAAGAAAAAATGCCATAAATTTTTTCTTATTGCCTTTATAATCGGCGATCGAAGTTAATAAGGGTAATATCAGTGCCACCACCAGCAATGCAAACCCTAAGGTGTAATTATATAAAGAAGTGTTTACAAATTCTCTACCGGCGAAGTTTACATACGAAACTCCCAGGTCGTCTTTGCGATCTGTAGCAATAGATTCGTAATAGGTAGGGAAAATGGTGGCGGTAATAACTAAATTATATACTGAGTTGGCCCAATCAAACATTGCCCAGCCATTAATAACTTTTCTTGAAGCAGTTTGCATGGTGTAGAGTTAGTGGCGATGAAATTAAGGATTAATATACAAATTTGATAACTTGAATCACGTAAGCCCCAAAGTAATTAAACAACCTATTGAAAACATATATCAACGAGAACGATGTTAATTGGAATTACTCTTTTATAACTCCCTGCCAAATCAAAACCAATAGAAGGATACCCGTAACAATACGGTACCACCCAAATACACGGAAGCCGTTTTTTTGTAAAAAGCCTATGAAAAATTTGATGGCCAGCAACGCAACTACAAACGCAACAATATTACCAACGATAAAGGCCGTTGTATTTTGTGATGAAGAAAGAATTACCTCATAACCTTTTTGTTCAATTCCGGTTTTATTCCAATCTTTTAAAAAAAGTGAATACCCTGTTGCTGCAGCCATGGTTGGTACTGCAAGAAAAAAAGAAAATTCAGCAGCAAGCCTTCGGGTCAATTTTTGAGTCATACCACCTATAATAGTAGACGCACTTCTGCTGATGCCAGGCAATGCAATAGCAATCACCTGGAATAATCCAATTACAAATGCTTTGGGATAATTAATTTGATGTTCCTCTGTAATGATTGGGTTTTTGAAAAATTTATCAATAAACAAGAGTACGATACCTCCCGCAATAAACATCCAGGCAATAAAAGAAGGGCTGCCTAATTTCTCTTCTATCAAATCATCAAATAATTTTCCGAATACCAAAGCCGGAACTACGGCTACCAAAAGTTTCAAATAAAATTGCCATTTGGTGAAATCGAAAAATTTTTTCCAATACAAAACCACTACCGCTAAAATGGCCCCAAGTTGAATAGCTACTTCAAATATTTTTGTGAACTGATCGTGTTGAATTCCAAATAATGAACTTGTGATTACCATATGACCCGTACTTGAAACAGGAAGAAATTCCGTTAATCCCTCTACTATTGCAATCGTAATGGCTTCTATCAGGTTCATTGAAGTGGTATTAGTTACAAAGATGAATTGTTACCATAAACATAATCGTACCCTAAATAAATAAAGCGATACAAAAATGCATCGCTTATAAAGTTCTATAATTTATTGAATCAACTATTTTTCGGTTTTCGGAAAATGGCGAACACCTCAATCCCTAAACCCAATAAAATTAATATAGGAGCAACGGTAATTCGCATGGTGCTGTATACTTCTTCTCTTTTAAATACATTAACATCTTCACTTTTACCTCCAGCCATTAAAAAGAAGCCAAGGGCCATTACAGCAATACCAATGATCATCCATTTGTAATTCTCTTTTCCAAAAAGACTGATCGTAATAGGGGGAGCCGGTTTCTTATCTTTCATACTTTTCATTTAGAAATGCAATATAGGGAAAAAGTGAATAGTCGGGAGTCTGGAGTCGGGAGGCAGAAGTTAGAAGTTAGAAGTCAGGAGACAGAAGTCAGAAGTCAGAAGACAGGAGTCAGGAGTCAGAACTATTGACATTTCACAATTAATACAATTCATCCAGTTTCATCTTTAAGTACTTGATAATTGAACGGTGAGTACTTACTAATGTAATGGAGATGCCAATGAATAGTATTACCAGGCATAAAAGAATCAATGTTTTAGTATCTCTGATCGCTTTTAAATCGGGTATCCAGTTTTCGAGAGAAATAACAATGGCAACAATAGCACCAATAGCAATAAGCGCTGAAACGGCTCCATTAATGATCGCTCGCAGGTTTAACGGCCTCGCTATAAACCATCGCGTAGCGCCAACCATTTGCATGGTCTTTATTAAAAATCGATTGCTGAACATAGCCAGTCGAATCGTATTGTCTATAAGTATTACCGTTAGTGCAAGTAATACCAGCGAAAGTATAACGAGGGCGAGCGAAACTTTTTGTAGTAAACTAAATTTTGCAACCACCTCTTTAGGATACTTCACCTGGTTTATAAAACTGAATTGCTTTAATTCTTCCGAAAAATTTACCATATTGGCAGAATCCGCAAATTCACTTTTAAAGTTTAATTCTATACTTCGGGGAAGCATCATATTATCAATAAACTCATTAAAATCTTCATTGCCCTGATTCAACCATTCTTTTTTTGCCTCGCTTGCATCAATATACCGAACGGTTTTAACAAACTTATGGACCTGAACAAAAGCCAATAAAGAATCCTTATCCTTTTCGGAAGTAGTTTGATTGATAAATATATCCATCTTGGCACTTTCTCTAAGTACCTGTTCTAACTTTCGGGAATTCAAGATCACCCAACCCAATACCCCAACAATAAACAATACAAGGGTAACTCCTAATATAGACATGAAATAGGAGGGTTTAGATCGTTTGGCGGAGAGTTTTCCGGTTTGCGACATTGAATGTTGTTTTTGAAAGGTTAGTAAGAAATGTAAGCCGCAAAAATAGCGGATTTAAAGCTGTAAATTGTATTTTTGCCACCCATCTAACGAATGCGGAAAACATATATTTTGGTATTGTGGAGAACAAGAATTTTTTAAGGCTTTCTTCACAAATAAAATCGGGAAGATCACGAGAATCATTTGTTGTACAACTATTACTTACCGACTTCCGGACTTTTTAATCAACAGGAACTATGGAGTATAAATTCAGAGATATTGAAAAGAAATGGCAGGATTGGTGGAATGTAAATCAGTCTTATAAGGTTTCAAATGATACATCGAAGCCAAAGTTTTATGTGCTGGATATGTTTCCTTACCCTAGCGGAGCTGGCCTTCACGTAGGTCATCCATTGGGGTATATTGCTTCCGATATTTTTAGCCGCTTTAAACGATTAAAAGGATTTAATGTACTGCATCCAATGGGGTATGATGCCTTTGGATTGCCCGCCGAACAGTATGCTATTGAACACGGCGTACACCCCGCAACATCTACTGATCAAAACATTATTAATTTCAGAAAACAGTTAGATAATATTGGTTTTTGTTTCGATTGGGACAGAGAAGTTCGCACAAGCGACCCAGCTTACTATAAATGGACCCAATGGATTTTTTTACAACTCTATCAAAGTTTTTATAACCGGATAACGAATAAAGCAGAACCGATTGAAAGGTTGATTAAAGAATTTGAACAATTTGGCAGTTCTACTAAAACTTCGCGTACAACTGTCCATCAGTTTACTGCTGCTGACTGGAAGGAAATGGATGCCGAAAAGCAACAGCATATTTTAATGGATCATCGCCTTGCTTATTGTGGGTTTGGCGAAGTTAACTGGTGCGAGGCGTTAGGAACCGTATTGGCAAATGATGAAGTAGTGAATGGCGTAAGCGAGCGTGGTGGTCATCCTGTAATAAAAAAGAAATTAAGGCAATGGTACTTGCGCATCACTGAATATGCAGATCGTTTATTGGAGGGACTGGATCGTATAGAATTTAGTGATGCAATGAAAGAGATGCAAACGAACTGGATTGGCAAGAGTAGTGGAGCAGAAATTGATTTTGAAATTCGCCTCACCCCCGGCCCCTCTCCTGACAAGGAGAAGGGGTTAGGGGATGAGGCAGTTCTGCGCGTGTATACCACCCGCCCTGATACTATTTTTGGTGTAGATTTTATGGTGATTGCGCCAGAGCATGAATTAGTTGAACAAATTACTACACCTGCTCAAAAAATTGAAGTAGATGAATATATCTTTTTTGTAAAAAGCAGAAGTGAACGGGAACGAATGGCCGAGAAGAAAATCAGTGGAGTATTTACCGGATCCTATGCATTGAACCCGTTCGATCAAAGAGCGATTCCTATCTGGATCAGTGAATATGTATTGGCTGGTTATGGTACCGGTGCTATCATGGCAGTGCCTTGCGGTGATGAGCGTGATCATAAATTTGCAAAGCATTATAGTATTCCGATCACCAATATTATTGGAAAGTATTACAATGGGGAAGATGCGAATGCTACCAAAGAGGCTGTATTGGAGAACAGCGGTTTTTTAAATGGAATGGTTATGCGCAATGCGATAGAGGTAGCAATTGGTAAACTGGAGGAATTGGGAATTGGAATGAGGAAAGTAAATTATAAAATGCGCGATGCGGCATTTAGCCGTCAGCGTTATTGGGGCGAACCGTTTCCCATTGTTTGGTATAATGGTGTGGCGTATCCGATGGAAGAGTCGGAGCTTCCATTGGAATTACCGAAAGTAGATTCTTATTCTTCCGGGCCAGAAGGAGAGGGCCCATTGGCGAATTTTTCGGAATGGGTAAATGTTCCCTCACCCCCGGCCCCTAATCACTTGCGGAGAGGGGCAGGGGGTGAGGGCAAAAGAGAAACAAACACGATGCCCGGTTATGCCGGATCTTCCTGGTACTTTTTGCGGTATATGGATCCACACAATAACCAAACTTTCTGCGATAGAAAGATAAGCGACTATTGGGGACAGGTAGATTTATACATTGGAGGTACCGAGCATGCGGTGGGGCATTTGTTATACAGCCGTATGTGGACCAAAGCGCTTTATGATCTCGGGCATATCGGACATGATGAACCGTATAAGAAATTGGTGAACCAGGGAATGATACAGGGAGTATCACAAATGGCTTATGTAAGAAAAGGTGATTTCGAGGAAGGAGTTTCGATTGGAAAAAGTAATACAATAAATCTCGGCCCGAATTTTCCTTTTGCCTCAATTGATTATAATGAACCAATGCTTCAATTATTCTCTTCAGATTTTATTAATGAAGGAAATAAGGAATTATATAAGCCGTTTAATATACCTATTGAATTTGTAGAATTAAATACATCTGATTTAACAAGGAATAAACTTAACGTTGAATTAGCTATAAAATCCTATCCGCAGCGCTTAAATGCCATTTACATCGTACCAGGAGCATTTTATTATAAAGAAAAATGGTGGGCCTGGAACGAAAAGCAGACTAAAATAGAGGTAATTAAAGGGATAAGTTTTTACACTTCTAGTGAGGTAGAAAAAATGTCTAAGTCAAAATATAATGTAATTAACCCCGATAGTCTAATTGATAAATACGGCGCCGATACCTTTCGTATGTACGAAATGTTTCTCGGCCCGGTTGAAATAAGTAAACCCTGGGATACCAAGGGCATTGAAGGTGTACATAGGTTCCTTAAAAAATTGTGGCGCTTATTTTATGATGAACTCAAAGGAAAGCTATGGACTGATGAAAAACCCACAGCCGATGAATTAAAAGTATTGCATAAAACAATTAAGAAGATTGAAGAAGATACAGAACGTTTTAGTTTTAATACCGCGGTAAGTGCTTTTATGATTTGTGTAAATGAATTGGCCGATTTAAAAAGTCACAAAAAAGAAATCCTTCAGCCATTGCTGATATTACTTACCCCTTATGCGCCGCATATAGCAGAAGAACTCTGGAATTTGCTGGGTAATACAAGCTCCATTCTAAATGCTGCATTTCCGGCATTCGAAGCCAGTTATGTAACTGAATCGTCAAAAGAATACCCGGTTTCAATTAATGGTAAGTTGCGCACTACTATCGTTATCGGGTTAGATATTGAACAGGGCGAAGTGGAAGAAATTGTTTTGAATAATGACGTTGTGCAAAAATGGATGGAAGGAAAGACACCTAAAAAGATCATTTTTGTAAAAGGGAAAATGGTGAACGTGGTTATCTAAATTGAAAGTTTGCGTATATGAAAATATTTTTTGTATGTTTTTTTATGATGACCTTATTTACGAAGGTGCATGCACAGGAAGAAGAAGTGTATAGAAACCCAAGTAAGGAAAGTCTTGCCTATCACGATTACAGAACCACGGAATCTTCACCACCTTATGGCTTGTTAAAAATTAAGAAATTGATTGGTCAGTTAAAACTTAAGGAAGATAATGAAGGAGGAGGGCTATTGGCTTTAAATTATAAAACATATGCATTGCTATCCCTAAGAGAAAAGTTTACCTATCATCTCATCCATGGAGAAGCGTATAGCCAGATTTGTGATGCGTATCCTCCCACGCAGGATGAACATAAAAAAATATTTGGTTATTTACCAGATGTACTGGATGAATACAACTGGAGCGAGGGCCAGCTAAAGTTTTTAAGAGAAAACAGGGATTCGGTAATGGCTCTTATAAAGGAATGTGTTACTAAAAAGAATCATGTTGGTGTAAATTTTAAAAGAGCTATTGTGGAAATCAATGGTATTGAAATGATACCCTTTCTTATAAAAATATATAATAGTGAAAAAAAAGATGGCGACCTGCTTACGTTACTGAATCTTTTATTGCGTCGTAATAAAGACGCTGCATTTCTTGCTTCGGCCACTTATAAAAAACTTTATGGCGAAGAATACAGTTTTACTTCCTTTATACTTTTTAATAAAGCCAATGAAGCATTGATTATAAAACGGGCAACCGATTTCTATAATGCAAAAAGCAATTAATATAATTTCCCTCTTTTTTATTACTGCCATCGCAACGCATTCAGCTTTTGCCCAGCATTCAGGCAACTATGTTTTAATACCCGCGGGTAACTATGTGGTTGGTAAAAAAAATCATAGTTTGAACCCGTTGAGAACTGTACAGGTAGATTCTTTTTACATAGCAACTACAGAAATTACTAATCGTCAATTCGAATTATTTATTATTCGTACGAATTATAAAACAGATGCTGAACGATTAAAGAATGCAATGGTATTTGAAACCGGATTGAATGAGTTTGAATGGCTCAATGATACCACCGCCTGCTGGAGATACCCGAATGGAATAAACCGCGGAGGAATTGAACATAAAATGGAACATCCGGTTACCTGTATCAGTTATAAAGATATACTTGCCTTTTGCCAATGGGCCGACGTAAGATTACCAACGCTGGATGAATGGGAGATAGCCAGTAGAGCAGGAGCTGCTACCGATTATTTTTTTGGAAAGACTGATGACCTGATTATTTATTATGCAAATACCTGGCGGGGAAAGAATCATTTATTAGCAGATAATTCGGATGGGTATATATATACGTCTCCCGTTGCCAGTTTTAAACCCAATAGCTGGGGTTTGTATGATATGTATGGTAATGTTTTTGAGTTTTGTTCCGGAAAACTTAGCAACAGTCAAAACGTTAATATTGCACATGCGCGGGGTGGTTCCTGGTGGTGCAGCAAAAATGCCTGCCGCTTTTATAATTCTGTTGACATTGGTCGCGTTCATATTCACGCTTCATTCAGTAACCAGGGTTTTAGGGTTGTAAAAAATAAGTTGCTATAAATTATTATGCAGACTGAATTTTTTACTTTTTACTTTTCACTTTTCAGATCTAACTCTTTTTTCACTAAGCGTATCACTGCACTGCTGTTTTCATTGGCATACAAGCGGGCCTCATATCGTTTATCGCCAACAATCGCAACCATAAAAGACGTGTTTGGAGGAATGGAACCTAAGTTTTCGGCTACCATTACAAGTTCGTTATCTTCCTTCAACTCTGCAGCATTCAAAAAAATAGTATATGCTTTATCTGTTAAACGGATGTTTTTTAAAAGCAGTTGATTGTTTAGAAATAAAGCAATAGAGTCGCCATCTACCTGGGCATTGTCGTAAAAACGAAGTTCTATTTTATTGTCAGAAACAGGAATCACTGTTTGTACAATATTTTTTCGGGAAGCAAATTTTTGTTCCGGTGTTTTGATAGATTCAGGAATATTATCTTTTTCAATAGCAGGAGGAGTAGCTTTTACCACCGGCTGGCGTTTGTCAATGGTTTGTATTTTAGGAGCAGTAGCAACAATCAATTCTTTTTCTTCCGGAAAAGGGATAAGACCCTGTAGTTGATTAATGCTATCAATAATGGAAGGAATATTGGCACCCATTGTATAATTTTCTATAACCCAATCCCAATCATCATTGAAAATATGTTCATCCGATTTTTGTAAATGAATTAAATTCTTCGCACTTTCAATATCATCTTTTAAGGTAGAATTGCCATCTAATAGCATCTCATCTTCGCCGGGGCAATTGAAATCGGCCATCGTTAACCTGGGCCCGGAAGCAGCAGAGCCTGATAAATTTTTTTGTGCATGATCTTCTAACAACCAATCATCCCACCAAACAACATCATTTGTTGCTCCATCAAAATAACCTTTTACCGTATACCGGCGGAAATTGGTTTTTGATAAATAATAATAAACGGTACCAATAAGGCTGTCGCCACTTTTTATTAATTTCAGTTCCACTTTTGTAGTATTGATTTTGCCCTTCCAGGCACCGGTAATCGTTTGAGAAATTCCGTTGAAAGAGAGTAGGAGAAAGGCCATCAATAAAAGAAAGCTGTGATTGAAAATTTTCACTGAAGGATTATTTTATGAAAAACGCAATTAAGGAGAGGATATTTTGCTTTATAATTCTTTTAACGGGATCCTGAAATATTCAACAAATTATACAAATCGGTTGTTTAAGTATCAACTTTAACAGATGGCACAGGCAAATTTAGTATTGATAGAAGCATTGCGTGAAACAGGCAGGCGTTTAAGAAATGGAGTTTCTTATTCCTGGGGTCATCATGGTGCTTGCAATTGTGGAAACCTTCTTCAGGTAGTTTGTAATTTAAGTAAAGAGGAAATTATAACGTATGCGCATACGGGAGCCGGGGAATGGACAGAAATAGCAGAAGAATCCTGCGTTGTTTCGGGTGCACCCTTGTATCTTTTAATGCAAAAACTTGAGGCATTGGGATTAACTCCTACTGATATTCATAACATAGAATATCTTGAAGACAGACAGGTACTAAATTATTTGCCAGGTGGTTTTCGTTGGTTAAAGCGAAATGTTCGGGAAGATGTAATTGATTATTTTGAGGCGATGGCTTCCTTCCTGGAAGAAAAATTGCTATCGTCTATACATATACCTGACGAATTATTTGAACGGCCCGTTACAAAAGACCTCAATGAATTGAGTTTTCATTTTACCTGAAACTGGTGTCTTCATTCTTATCATTTTCATCTATCGGATCTTCATTCTCCAATAAATTATTGTTGCCGGAACTTTTTTTAACCAGCAATGCATAAATGATAATAGCACCGAGTAAAATTGAAAAAAAAGCGATCACCCACATAAAGGGTTTTTTAGTATGCTTAATAAGTATAAAAAACTGTGCCATAGGTTATTTATCCACGTTCTAATTAAGCACATTGGCCTTATTTACACGTTCAACTACATAAGGCATCTGGTAATTATCAGATGGCTTATGTATTAAATGCATAGAAATCCTTTCCTTCATGCTTTTTCTTTTTAAAGGAACAAACCTGCAGCACAAATATTTTTTTCATAAATGAAAATTTAAAGAAGACCTTTAAAGGCAGTATCAAAACAGAATGCAGGTGCAACCAATTATAGAAGTTTTTCAGAAGAATAATCATGGATTTCATCCGGTCGTACCATTCGCCCCCGCAAGGGATAAACTAATCCAAATGGATATTTCGGAATCCAATAATGAACTTACAACAGCTATTACCGGTAATACTCCTGCATTTTGTACTTATATAGAAAAAAAATTGGCTGATCAAAATGCCCGTTATGGCATTGGCGGATACAATGAACTTCGAAACGTATACAGCCAAAATACATTATTTGGTAAGGATGATATACCCTCTTCCGCTGCGAAGAAAGGACCAAAGCCCGAAGAACCACGCAGACTTCATATTGGAAAAGATATTTGGGGTAAAGCCGGTACACCGGTTCATTTATTTATGGGTGGGTTAATCCATAGTTTTAAGTACAATAGTCAGGAAGGCGATTATGGTGCTACTATTATAATGCTGCATCAATTAGATGCCAAATCATTTTGTACGTTGTATGGGCATTTGAGTTTGGCTGATCTTAAAAATATTTCTATAGGGCAATTTATAACAAGAGGAGAGACAATCGGTCATTTTGGAGAACCTCATGAAAATGGTAACTGGCCTCCTCATTTACATTTCCAGGTGATTGTTGATATCGAACAAAAGGAAGGAGATTATCCTGGTGTCTGCAAATATTCGGAGCGGGAAAAATACCTCTATAATTGTCCGGACCCCGAATGGATTCTTCAATTGGAGCAATTTTTGTAGAAGTTTACCACTGGTGGGTTGGAATATTTATCAGTAACTGCAATATATAAAAATAATTTAGCAGGCATACAACGGATTCATTGCCTTATCCCATCTAAGTACTATTCACAACTAAAACTAATTGACATGTCATTTAACCTTCTTGATTCGGTAAAAGGTCTTTTCACAAACGATTTAATAAAGAATGTAGCTTCTTCTCTTGGCGAAAGTGAGGGAGGTATTCAAAAGGCTATCGGTGCGGCTGTTCCTTCTGTATTAACAGGCTTATTGCAAAAAGCTGGTACAACTGGTGGAGCCGATTCAATATTAGGTATTGCAAAAGAAGCTTCTAATAGCAGTATTCTTGGTAATCTATCTGGCTTGTTAGGCGGTGGAAGTGGTTTATCTTCTATATTAAATATGGCCGGGGGGCTTTTTGGAGATAAGCTGGGTGGCATCGGAAATTTAATTTCAAGCTTTGCAGGAGTTAAACAATCTTCCGGTTCTTCTTTAATTAGTATGATTGCGCCCGCAGCGCTTGCTGCTTTAGGAAAACATGCAGGTTCAACGAATCTTAATGCAGGTGGTTTACTTTCGTTATTCAGTTCACAGAAAGACAGTATCCTTTCTGCTGTACCAGCAGGTTTAAATCTCGCTGGTGCATTAGGATTAGGTAGCTTAAGCGATATTGGTAATAAACTTTCAAGTGCTGCATCAGGTATTTCCGGGGCTACGCAAAAAAATCTTCATGCTATTGGAACAGCCGTTGAGGAAAAAAAGGTCAATAGTTCAAAGTGGATTCGCACCATTTTATTAACCATTGGTGTAATTACACTTGGAGTATTTTTATTAAAACAGTGTGGTAATAGTAAAGATGAGCATGCAACCACCGTTAAGGAGGAAGTAAAAGATGAGATTAAAAAAGATACTCCTGCAACAACTGTAATTGTTCCGGTTGCAAAAGAATCGTATAAAGTAACGTTACCAGGAGGCATAACCCTGGATGCATTTAAAGGTGGTATAGAAGACAGGTTGGTTACATTTTTGAATACAGATTGGATGAAACTGGGGGCAGATTCATTAAAGAAAACCTGGTTTGATTTTGACAATATCAATTTTGAAATTGGCAGCTCTAAAATAACAGCAGGGAGCCAGGCACAAATTAATAATATAACTGCTATTCTAAAGGCATACCCAACAGCTAAATTTAAAGTTGGCGGTTATACCGATAAAACAGGTGATGCTGCAGGTAATAAGAAATTAAGTTTGAGCAGGGCAAATGCTGTGGTAGCCGCAATTGCTGCCGCAGGAGGTAATGCAGCTCAGTTATTAAGTGCCGAAGGATATGGTTCTCAATTTGCAGTTGTTCCAGCGGATGCTTCAGACGAAGAGCGTAAAAAAGATCGCCGCATTGCAGTTAGTGTACGCGGATAATAAAAAATACTGATCCTAAACCCATAATAAACACCAGGCCTTCCTATAAACGGAGGGCCTGATTTTTTTAATGAAAAATAATCAATGAATATTAAGTCCCATCGGAAAAACTGAACAGGTAATAGTTCCGGCAAGTAAAAGAAGAGCAATGGCCGTGAGTAACGCTTTTCCGATTTCTTTTTTACCGGCGATAAATAAAATAATGCATGGTATGATTAGCAAAACTGACAAAAGTAAGTGTCCTAATCCGGCGAAAGAGAAAAAATCATGTACAGTTCCTTTATCATTTGTTAGTAAAGCAAATACATAAGAAATGATTAATCCGGCCACAAAAAATTGCATTGATTTTTTCATGAACGTGAATGAGTTATTTGTTGCTGAATGTTCTTTAATTTTTGTTCTTTATCATCGCGGTAAAATAAATTCATGGTTTCAAAAGGAATGATACGGCCATCCTTATGAACAATATGAACACAACTTTTTTTAATTGTTCGTACGTCAAAATCCCATGCATCAATAAACCGCATGATAATGATACGAAATAAATTATCGTAATTCAAACCCGGAGCTTCAATCTGCGGAAGACAACAAAGTAATTGTTTCATATTTTCCTCTACGCGATCTACTGAAATGCCGGTACTAAAAATTTTTAGTAATTGTTCGTGCAGTGCAGCATCCTGTTCATATACTATTGTATTTCGGCTGCTGTCTAAAAGGTGTGCCGGGTCAATATACCTTGTTAATGGAAATACCTGCCCTGCCAGTTTAAGGGCATAACCCATTACCAATGCATCTGGGTTACAGGGAACCGGTATCAGGTCATTGGATTGAAAAATTGGTGATTGATCCAATATTTTTTGTCTTACATCTGTAAGGGTTATACGATCTGTGGCCGGATTGAAATTATCAACCCTTCCTGCAATTTGAGTTGGTTGAAATGTTACGCCACGAACACAAGGTTGCTGAAGAGCGAACTCAATAATTTTTCCGATTTCATCATCATTTACTCCTTTTTGTAGAGTAACAACAAGGGTGGTTGACAGGTTTAATTCATTCAATTGTTTCAGTGCCTGCAATCGAATATCGGTAAGATCTTTTCCTCTTAACTGCATTAAGGCTTCTGGTTTAAAAGAATCAAACTGAAGGTAAATTTCAAAATCAGGCATATAGGATGCAAGCTGTTTGGTAAATTCTGGATCCTTTGCAATGCGAATTCCATTTGTATTGACCATCAAATGCCGGATGGGTTTTTTCTTTGCTATATCTAGAATCGCAAAAAAATCAGGATGAATTGTTGGTTCGCCACCGCTGATTTGAACTACATCCGGCTGACCTTCATTAGCGACTATGATATCGAGCATATTTTCAACTTCTTCAACCGTGCGATGACGACCGTAATGCGGACTGCTCATCGCATAACAGGTAGGGCAACTCAAGTTACAACGATCGGTGATTTCAATTACGGTTAGGCAACTATGTTGCTCATGATCCTGGCATAGGCCGCAATCGTAAGGGCACCCATAATGTGTTTTAGTATTAAATTTTAAAGGAATTTCACCGGGTTTATTGTAATTGCGGATTCTTTTATAATATTCAATATCAGTTGCAATGATTACTTTACTGAAACCGTGATCGGGACAATTTTTGAGCATATAAACATTGCCCTCTTCAAAAACAATTTTAGCATCAATCCTGCGAAGACACTCGGGGCAAAGACTAAGCGTAAAATCGTAATAGGTATAATTTCTTTCTGGCATACGGGAAGTTAAGTAGTAATTATTAATTTTTTAGGCTGAACAATAAATCTGCCATACCAAATTAATCCTGCAATACAAGTTAATTGAATGGTTGAAAATCCAATGTTAAAAGTGTAATGCGGTTTAATAAAATCAAGAAAGAAACGAAACAGGAAATAAGCAATCATAAATAATTTAAACAATGCACCATTTGCCAAATTTTTTCTTTTAGAAACAACCTTTAATCCGATCCATAATGCACCAAGAAATAGTATTTCGTATAGGGTAACCGGATGTCTTGATAAACCGTCGCCAAGGTTCATTCCGAAAATGGAATTGGTAGTAGTACCATATGTTTCTTCAAAAACCCCCATACTAAAACAACCAAGTCTACCAATGATAAGAGCCAGCAAAAAAGGGTATACAAATAAATCACCACTGGCTTTTTTTTCTCCAATCCATTTTTTTATCAATTCAACACCGGCCAAACCACCAAATAATCCTCCTAAAACTGTTTTATTCTGATAAAAGTGTAACCATAAATTCGAGGTTTCTTTTAAGGCATTTATATCTTCTAATCCTCCAATTAACCGGCTACCAGCCAATGAACCGAATAAGGCACCAATAACCACCCATACCCGATTTCCATGCTCAAGGGTATCTCCACTTTTTTTTCGGAGGTACAAAAAATAACGAAAGCCGATAAAAATTCCGAGTGTTTCTGCTACGGGGTGTAGTAAAAAACTAATATTACCAATTTGTATACTAAATGGAAAATGCAAACAAGTTAATTTCTGTAATAATAGTTATTCTATTGTTTATTCCAGCGAGTAAGTGAAGGATATTCTTCATAGGCAATAATTCCTTCTTTAATGCCCAACCATACTTTATAAATGCGATTCGATTTTACCTGGCTGGTATCGGCAGTAATGATCTCTAATTTTGAATAGAATTTATTATTAAAGTTTGTTGATAACAGGTATTCAAATTTGAGGGTTGAGTTATTAGGGTTGTTTGGACCATTCACCACTAATCCTGAATCACTGGGTTGCAAATTATATATCCTGAAATCATATAGAGATAATTGAAAATTTTTTGCCGATTCAAAAACATCGCCATAAAGGGAAAACTTATATTGCTGGCCGTTGAGGGTTTCTTTTGAATTAATATTAGCGCTGGCACTACAATAAGGGGAACTGCCGTAACCTCCGGAACTTGTAGATGCGGGTGATTTAAAAACAGTAGCAATCGTAATTGTATCTTTTTCCAGCAGTCCGTTTGAAAAAATTATTCGTTGATCGGTTTTATAGGGGAACCATTCGTCAAATTTTGTGTCGGCAAAAGCAGGGCAATTAATCTTACTGCAATAACTGAACGATAATTGAAGGAAGCCAAATATAAAGGCTGCAGCAATGCTGCTGATAACAGGATGATGTTGAAAATATCGGGTCACTCTTTTTTTCATGGTCAACTTACTAAAAGTTAATGACCCTAATTTACAGTGATTTGTTGCTTCAAACTAATAATAATTCAGTAACCAATTCTTCCCATTCTTGTTCCAGCGAAGAAGAAGGGCTTTTTTTGCCAGCCTTCCGATACCAATAGTCGGCATTCCATTGATCACCTTCTTTTCGGTGCAAATAAGCATGTATCCAGGCGGCTGTTTTATCTTCCAGATCCTGAATTAATTCATGTGATTTGGTCCAGTTTCCTTTTGCATCATACCAAAGAGATTGCAAATAAATAGTCATCCCTATTGGAAGCGTAGTTTCAGTAATACTTTTTTTGAATGATTGGAGATTCATTATAAAATCATATAGTTAGGAAATTATTAATAAAACCAGTTAAATAATGTTCTTGCATTTGTACATAGGTTGGTGTTAGGGTTTGGATAGTTTCTTCTGTTTGTACAAAAGGTGAGGGTTTGAGTTCTTCCTTTTCATGTTCAATCATTTCATCAATCAATTGTGGAGTGGCTTCTAAATGAAATTGAATCGCTGCGGTATTTTGACCATACAAAAATCCTTGTTGATGGCATGCTTTACTGCTAAACAATTGAATGGATCCCTCTGGTAAATCAAACGTATCTCCATGCCAGTGAAAACTCATAAACTCATCGGGCAGATGGCTTGTTAAAGAATTTATTTGCAGGTAATCGGTTTTCTTCACCGGCCACCATCCAATTTCCTTTTGGTAATTAGGAGTAATTTTTGAACCCAATGCATCTGCTACCAATTGGGCACCAAGGCAAATACCCAAGACTTTTTTATTATCCTGTATCGATTGTTTTATAAAATGCTTTTCCCTTTTCAACCAGTTGTAGGTGCCTTCTTCATAAATATTCATTGGGCCGCCTAAAATAATCAGCAAATCAAAAAGATTCGTTTCAGGAAAATGAGCCGTTTCGTAAACTTTAGAATAGCTAACAGCATACTTGTTGCTTTCTGCCCGGGTAAGTAAATAACCCGGTGTTTCAAATGAAACATGTTGGATAAAATGTACACGCATGTTTTTCCTCTGCCTGTTTTATGTAATTTTACAAAATTGAATAAAAGTAATGCCGAATCCAAACTTAGATAGTAACAAAGAAATATTAACCGCTGCTGAAAAGGAATTTGAAAACAATATCCGGCCAGCACAGTTGTCTGATTTTTCGGGTCAGCAACAAATCATCGATAATCTGAAGATATTTATTAAGGCTGCAAAAATTCGGGGCGAAGCATTGGATCATGTATTGTTTCATGGCCCGCCAGGCCTTGGTAAAACAACTCTTTCCCGAATTGTAGCAAATGAGTTAGGTGTAAACATCAGGGAAACATCAGGGCCGGTTATAGAAAAGCCAGGCGACCTTGCCGGATTACTAACGAATCTGGAACCTAACGATGTATTATTTATTGATGAAATTCACCGGTTGAGCAATGTAGTGGAAGAATATCTTTATGCTGCCATGGAAGATTACAGGATCGACATTATGATCGATAGCGGGCCGAATGCCCGTAGTATTCAAATTAGTTTAAATCCATTTACGCTTATCGGCGCAACTACCCGTAGCGGATTATTAACTGCTCCATTGTTATCTCGTTTTGGTATTAAATCGAGATTAGAATATTATAATGCAGAAACACTTTTTAAAATTATTATGCGTTCGTCGTCCATTTTAGGAGTGAATGTAAGCCCTGAAGCAGCAAAAGAAATCTCTGGCAGAAGCAGGGCTACACCACGTATTGCAAATGGGTTATTAAGAAGGGTTCGTGATTTTGCACAGGTTCTTAATGATGGAAAGATTGACATTGGAATTACTCAACATGCATTAAAAGCATTGAATGTTGATGAACACGGACTAGATGAGATGGATAACCGAATTCTTGCTGTCATCATCGAAAAATTTAAAGGGGGCCCCGTAGGATTGTCTACCATTGCCACAGCAGTAGCCGAAGAGGCTGGAACTATCGAAGAAGTATACGAACCATTCTTAATTCAGGAGGGTTTCCTTCAGCGAACACCAAGAGGAAGAGAAGTTACAGCAAAAGCCTATGAGCATCTTGGGAAAAAATCCAGCTTTAAATCGGGGGAAGGATTATTGTTTGAATGAAGTACTTTTCTTTTGTAAGATAATATAAGAAATCGAGTGTTGAGTTAAATCTATTCTGACGTAATAATTTTTATTACCGAGAACTACAGAATTTTTTCACAAATCACGATGTCCTTTCTTCTTGAATCTCAGGGGCATATTTTCTTCGAACTCTTAGTGGTTAAAAGATAATTGCCACGAAAGCACGAAGTTATTTTACAAAGCACTTCTACTTTTTTTTGTGAATGGATATACGTCAACTTACACTTACCATAACACGAGTACAAGTTTTTTCCTTTTGTTTGAAAAATAAAAAAACCATTCCCGAAGGAATGGTTCAAAAAAAGGTACTATCAATTTATACTGCCGGAACGGGTGCTACCAGGCGGAAACCGTTGCCATGAATATTTACAATTTCAATTTTATCATCATCTTTCAGGTACTTACGCAATTTGGCAATATACACATCCATACTTCGGCCATTAAAATAAGTATCACTGCCCCAAATTCTTTTAAGGGCCTGTTCTCTTGGAAGTAAATCATTCAAATGCTCGGCCAGCATTTTCAAAAGTTCATTTTCTTTGGGAGAAAGTGTTTGCATTTTTCCATCGTGGCTTAATTCACGCAATTTTGGAAGAAAATGATAATTGCCTAAATCGTACGATTTATTTTCCTGCTCTTTATTTACCTCTTCATTGCGTTTTAAGATAGCTTTTATTTTAAGCAACAATACTTCACTATCGAAGGGTTTGGTAATATAATCATCGGCACCAAGTTTATATCCTTGTATGATATCCTCTTTCATCGTTTTTGCACTGAGAAAGAATAAAGGAATGTCCGGATCTACGTCTCGAATCTCCTCTGCCAGTGTAAAGCCATCCATATGAGGCATCATAATGTCGAGAAGGCACAATTCAAATTTTTCCCGTTGGAAAGCGGCTAGCCCCAACCGTCCGTCTCTTTCAAGTGTTACGTCAAAATCAGAAAGTTCTAAATAATTTTTCAAAACCATACCGAGGTTCTGGTCGTCTTCGCAAAGAAGAATCTTGTGTTTCTTACCTTCCATACTTTTAATGTTTAGATGTTACTGTAAATAAAAGTAAATAGTTTGCCAAACAAGGGTTTTGGCGAATAATGTTTTGTTAATAAAGATAGCGCAAAAGGGGATTGTGATTTGATAATTTTGAGATTGAAGCTTGTACAAAGAAACCTTTTCTATTCTAAAAGAGCAGAAATTTTTTGATATGGATTATAACTATAATTGTTCCTAAAAGCTAATTCATCTTGATTTACCTTTACAAGATTAATTATTTAAAATGCGATTAACCGCTGAGAATAGATTTAAAAAACTAGTAGTGATTGGCGACCGCGTGCTTATTCGACCAGCTAAACCGAATGAACGAACGGAAAGCGGACTTTATTTGCCACATGGTGTACAAGAAAAAGAAAAAGTGCAACAGGGTTATGTTATTAAAACAGGCCCAGGCTATGCCATTCCAATGCCTGCAGAAAATGAAAGTTGGAAAGGAGAAGAAGAACAGGTAAAATATTTTCCTTTACAGGTAAAAGAAGGAGACCTTGCAATTTTTTTAGTGAGTGGTTCCACAGAGGTAGCTTATGAAGGAGACAAATATTTTATTGTGCCCCAGGGAGCTATTTTAATGTTGGAAAGAGATGAGGAAATATAAATTCGTGTGATTCTATCAAACCAAATTGTAGTCTGCTCAATTTTTTACCAGAAAGAAGGTTCCTCCCCCGGTAGCTGGTGAAATAGCCCTCCAATAACCCTCAATTCGTTTTACTGTATCAGTAAATTTAGCCGCAAAGCGAAAACTATCTCCTGCAGGAAAAGTATAATTGGTAATTATACTATCGCCTGCCAAAACCCAATTTCCAAATAAATAAAATGGTTGAGTATCTGCTTCTACTGTGGCCGTTCCGTTTGTTTTAAAATTAGCAGCGAACGGAAGGTTGGGTATATCGGCATTTCGACCAAATTTGCCCTCCCATCCGCCCGGGATAGAATATTTAGGAGTGGGGGGTTTAGTAGGGCCCTCAATGATGCAAAGCTCTTTTTGACAAGCAGTTGATAATAAAATAATAAAAAATAAAAAAAACGATGGTAGAAATAAAGGCCTTCTCATAGTTAATTTATATGCTAAATTCGAATAGTTAACTCCCACCTCAAGACGAAATTTCAGCCAAATAGTTGTACGATGTGAATAAAAAATTTGGCAAATAATTAGTATACATTGAAAACCAAGATTGTTTTTTATATACTGAATAGTTCATTTCGTGTAATCGCGTATCTTCCCTAAAATTTTTATGG
>JANNEK010000030.1:0-22097 GCA_031378605.1 Chitinophagaceae bacterium
GTTCCTTGAAAGGGAAAACTCACCATAAAATTTGAAGGTGAAGATGGAAAAATTATTGAACATGAAGTCTTCCAGTTTAAAGGACCTGGTGTGGCAATGAGTATGTATAATACAGATGAAAGTATTATTGGATTTGCGCGTAGTTGCTTCAATGTTGCTTTGCAAAAAAAATGGCCACTTTACCTTAGTACCAAAAATACTATTTTAAAAAAGTATGATGGAAGGTTTAAAGATATTTTCCAGGAGATATTCGAAAATGAATTTATGCCGGCCTTTGCAGCAGCAGGAATAACCTACGAGCATCGGTTAATCGATGATATGGTAGCAAGTGCATTGAAATGGAACGGCAACTTTGTATGGGCATGTAAAAATTACGATGGCGATGTTCAAAGCGATACCGTTGCGCAGGGCTTTGGATCTCTTGGGTTAATGACTTCCGTATTGGTAACTCCCGATGGAAAAACAATGGAAGCAGAAGCTGCGCATGGAACGGTGACCCGGCACTTTAGAGATCATCAAAAAGGTAAACCTACTTCCACCAATCCAATTGCTTCTATTTTTGCCTGGACAAGGGGCCTTGCATTTAGAGGAAAATTGGATACTAACAAAGCCTTGATTGAGTTTTGCCAGGCCTTAGAAACTGTATGTATTGAAACGGTAGAAAGCGGAAAAATGACTAAAGATCTTGCGGTTTGTATTCATGGTAATAAAGTAGATCATGGTACACATTATTTATATACCCAGGAATTTTTGGATGCTATTGATGAAAATCTACAGCTAAAAATGAAATTATAAAAAATATACCCTTTATTATTAAAAGTTCTGCACTGGTGGCAGGACTTTTTTTATTCATTCCATTAAATACGATTGCCCATTTATACCAATTAAAAACATTTCCCTTATTTTTAAATTATGTATTTAATCGCACTCGCAATTGCTCCGGGCATTGCCATCATGTTTTATATGTACTCAAAGGATAAGTACGATCGTGAACCATTCAAAAATTTATTTATTTCATTTCTACTTGGAGCCCTAAGCACTATTCCAGCAATTATTATTCAAAAATTTTTTCAACCCCAATTGGACTTTTTTTTTCAAACAAAATCCATATCCTACTATGCGCTGTTTGCCTATGCAGTAGTTGGCTTTGGAGAGGAACTTTCAAAATTTATAATGGTTCGCTATTATGCCTATCGTCAAAAAGCATTTAACGAACCTTTCGACGGAATTATTTATTCAGTAATGGTAAGCCTGGGTTTTGCCACGCTTGAAAACATTGGTTATGTTTCCGAAGGAGGATATGCAACTGCACTGATGAGAATGTTTCTTTCGGTTCCGGCTCATGCATCTTTTGGCGTATTAATGGGATACCATATTGGACTCGCAAAATTTGATGCGCATAATAGTGCGACTCATTTATGGAAAGGCTTATTATTAGCAGCCTTTTTTCATGGCAGCTTTGATTTCTTTTTATTCTTACAGGAAAGCACCGAGGTAACCCAATACGTTTCTACGGGGCTATTGTTTGCAGGCGCACTCGTTTCTTATTGGATTGCGATCCGTCTATCACTTAGATCCATAAGGCAACACCAGGATTTATCCAAACAGGAATACAACCGTCGTAATAATATAATTTAGTATGGAATTGGTTATAATGCCCGCTGAAATAGATGATATTCATTCAATTGGTTACCTTGCCTACCAGGTATGGCCAACCGCCTATAAAGATATTCTTTCCCTGGATCAGCTTCAGTATATGCTGGAGCTTATATATAATCCGGTAGCGCTTCGAAAACAAATGACCGTCGATCACCACCAGTTTATTGTAGCAGAATTGGAGGATGAACCCGTTGGCTTTGCATCCTACTCTAAGATCTTTGATTCGGGGATCAGCAAACTTTTCAAACTGTATGTAAGGCCAGATGTACAGGGGAAAAATCTCGGAAAATCACTTTTAAAATATACTGAAGACGCAGTGAAAGAATTAGGAGCAACTACCCTGTCGTTAAATGTAAACCGAAACAACAAAGCAGTTCAGTTCTATGAAAAAATGGGGTTTAAAATTGTAAAGCAAGAAGACATTGATATCGGAAACAATTATTTTATGAATGATTTTATATTGGAGAAGAAACTATAAGATTATTGCAGGCTACAAAAATAAATCAGCCCTTTACCATTGCTGCCGCCTTCATTTGCGCTGCTTTTTCCTTGCCTAAATATTTTTCGATCAACATATGTACCAGGTAAACAAGAGGTGTACACAGGATAGCAACTGTAAATTTATATAAGTACCCTGTGCCCGCAATAGCGGTTACACGGGCAAATGAAAAATTAAGAGAGAAGTATAAATAGATATAAGAAACAACAAGGGTATCGATCAATTGAGAAACCAGTGTAGAAAGTGTAGCGCGCATCCAAATACGCTTTTCCCCGGTAAGAAGCTTGATTTTTTTGAATACGGTGGCATCGGCAAGTTGTCCGAGTAAAAAAGCTGTTAAAGAAGCAGCAATAATATTCATTCCCTGCCCGAGTATCTGGGTATAGGCTGATTGCATATTCGGAACATTATTCTTTACCTGCGAGGTTGTCCAATAATCATCAGGCGCCGTATGAATAGCTCCATAAAAAATTATAAAGGCAAAAGCAATTAAACAGGCTGTCAATACAGAAAGAAACCGAACTCCTTTCACGCCATAATATTCATTAATAATATCCGTCATGATAAAAACAATTGGCCAGGGCAGAACGCCAACCGACAACGTAAATCCAAGGCCACTTTCTCCCAGCAGGGTGAAGTTAGCAGGATCCATTCCCATTGTTTTTTCCAATGAAAACAACTTTACCCCAATTACTTCCGCAATTAATGCATTAGCAATAAAAAATCCACCTAGTACAATAAAAAGGCGGGTTGGTTTATCTTTAATAATATAATGAATCATTTAGAAGATCAGTATAAATTGAGGAATTAAAAACAGTAAGTTAAGAATTATTAACCATCGGGGAAAGTGATCCCAAACCTGTTTTTTTTGAATCAACAAAATAACAAATGAAATGTTTACGAAAAGATTTAAGATAAAAGAAAGAATGACCCCCATTACAATAATGGTAGAAGAAATAACGCTTTGAGGTAACAATGGCCACCATTTATTAAGTAGGGTTACCAACAGGCAACCATTACAAATTAAACTTACCCTCATTAGAAAAAGAATATTTTTCATATCTATTATATTGTAAAATAGTAGTTTTTGCTGACCATTTTAAAAAAATAATGCAATTAAAAAATCTTTTCGGCTATCGTTTCAACCATACTTAACTACTATCTTCGTACTTATAGAAAATATTATACCTGGCAAATGAGTGAAGCTCGAATTGTAAGTATTATGCCTTATACCATTCTACCTGCAAGGCTAGGTGGCGAAAAAGGGATTGCCCTTTTTAATGAATATGTCGGGAAAGAATTTCCTATTACAGGTATCAGTACCCGTGCAAATGATATACGTGCCGCCAAAAATTACAAAGTACTCAATATTCTTTCTGATAAACGGATACGCTACTTTAATATCTTTTTGTATTTCAGGATTCGAAAAATTTTAAACGTAGAAAAAGCAACGCATTTACTTATCGAGCACCCCTATTTTGGCTGGCTTGCCTGGATGCTGAAAAAAACATTGCCCATCACCTGGGTAGTACACTCGCATAATATCGAATTCGAAAGGTCGAGATCCATTGGCCGGTGGTGGTGGAAAGCACTGAAATGGTATGAAACATGGGTATATAAACAATCGGATATTGTATTTTTTATTTCGGATGATGATAGACAAAATGCTATCGAAAACCTTGGTATCGATTCCCAAAAATCTTTTACCATTACCTATGGCGTAGAAATAGCTGCTATACCTACAGACATTTCCAATTGCAAAAAAACAATAGAACAGTTGCACCAAATTCCTTCAGGGGATAAAATACTATTATTTAATGGCGCGCTTTATCATCATAGTAATTACGATGCTGTAAAAGTGATAACAGATATCATTAATCCGGTTCTGCTCAATCAATCCATTCCCTACAAAATAATCATATGTGGTAAAGGACTGCCGGAGTCGTTCAATGAATTGAAAGAATTTAGCAATAAGAATATAATTTATGCAGGCTTTGTACGAGATATAGCTCAGTATTTCAAAGCTGCAGATGTTTTTCTCAATACGGTACTTACGGGCGGAGGTATAAAAACAAAAGCAGTTGAAGCAATTGCGTATAACTGTTCGGTTATATCTACTGAAAGCGGCGCCATTGGCTTACAAAAAGAAGTATGCGGAAATAAATTAAGCATTGCAGCCGATAATAACTGGAGTTCATTTACAAATCATTTACTTGAAGTATTGAGGGAGAACAACACAACAACACAGGCTTTCTACGATTATTATTACTGGGGAAATATCGCAAAAAAAGTTGTTGCTATCTTAAAAAAATGAACCCGAATCTTTAGCTGATCTGCCTTATTCTTTCAATAACAATTCCATTTCAACAGTAACCTGCCTTTCGGTTAATTGCCGGCCAATAAATTTTCGCAAGCCCGTTTTATTATTTACAAATAAATTAGCGGGTATACCCCCACTCCATTTTTCATCAATCATCGGGCAAAAATAATCTGCATTGGTTTCATCGAGCCAGAATAAGGTAGCATTGAACTTATTTTTTTGTGCGAATGAATTAATTTTTTCAGGATAGGCTTCTTTAAAATCGAGACTTACTAAAATATATTCTACTTTTTTATGTCTTTGTTTGTTTACAGCCTCCAGCAACCACGGAATTTCATGAATGCAGGGAGTACACCAGGTTGCCCAAAAACTAATAATGATTGGATGATCGCTATTTTTTATATACGTTGCAAGTGTTTCTATTTTTATTTTTTTTACTTCCTGTGCATTTCCAACAGCAACGTTGAATAGAACAGAAATAAGGATAACAATTTTATAGTTACATCTCATAAAAACTATTTAGTATAACGTTCTATTATTGTTTATCAACCCTAATCCCTAAATGTTACCTTGCTGCTCATCTTCTTCAAAACCCCATTGAACCAATAGTTGGCCCAATTGAGGTTCCTTTAATTTACATTCATTATAATGACCCGCTAATTGCTTCTGCCGATAGGCCTCATACAAAGTTACTGCACAGGCTACAGAAATATTCAGAGACCGAATAATACCCACCTGCGGAATTATAAAATTTCCATCTGCCATTGATCTGATTTCATCACTTACACCAGCGTGCTCGTTTCCAAAAATTAACGCAATGGGTTGGGTCATATCGATGGAATAAAGACCCACCGCATCGCTACTTAAATGGGTTGTCAGTATTTTCGAATATTTTTTTCTTAGTTCCGCAAAACAAGTTGCCGTCTCAGTATACTGATGAATCGTTAGCCATTTAGCAGCGCTTGACGAGCTTTTTGCGCCCCACTTTTTAGGCATAGCAATTTTAGTATTCAAAACATAAATTTCCTGTATGCCAACAGCGTCGCAGGTACGCATAACAGCAGAAATATTATGAGGATCGAATACATTCTCCAGCACAACAGTAAGATCGTTCTGCCGTTTATGTAGAACAGAGATTAGCTTTTCACTTCTTTCTGGCGTCATATTTGTAAAATAGATGAACGAAACTAATGAAAACAATATTCCTATCTATAAAACCACTTAGTCAGGGCCATGAAAAAACTAAAAAAAATAATTAAAATAATCGGTGTTATTCTATTACTGCTTGTTGGTTTCTTGTTCGCGGCTCCTTATTTATTCAAACCACAAATTGTTTCATTAGTAAAAACTGAGGTGAATCATAAAATTAACGCATCGGTTAATTTTAAAGATGTGAATATATCGTTCTTTCGTCATTTTCCTAAAGTAGCTATTGCCCTCGAAGAATTGGTTGTTTCGGGCAACGATGAATTTAAAGAAGATACTTTAATTGCCGCCAGAAAAATTGATGCCGCCGTAAATATAATGAGTATTATTAAGGGAGGAAACATGACCATTTACTCTATTAATATAGATGAGCCCCGTATTCATGCAATTGTTACAAAAGAAGGAAAAGCTAACTGGGATATTACAAAAAATGATTCAATATCTCCTCAATCAAACAATAGTCAAAAACCTTTTCAATTAGCCTTAAACAATTATTCCATCACTAATGGTTATATAAATTATAGAGATGGGTCTACGGGTACACAAGCCGAAATCCTGCATTTTTCTCATTCGGGCAAGGGAGATTTTAACTCCGATCTGTTTACGCTGTCTACTTCTACAAAAGCTGCTTCACTTAGCTTTAATTATGGCGGTATTCCTTATTTTTCAAATACTCAAACGGGTATAGATGCGGATATACAAGTGGATAATAAAACAAATACCTATACTTTTAAAACAGATAAAATAAATTTGAATGAGTTGTTATTGAATGCAAGTGGCTTTTTTCAATTAGCAACCGATAGCACTTATAAAATGGATATCAGCTTTAGCGCCCCTTCCACCAGTTTCAAAAATATTTTATCGCTGATACCGGTTATTTATCAAAAAGATTTTAGCAAAATAAAAACCAGTGGAGAAGCGGTTTTTAATGGATTTATAAGAGGAACGTACAGCGAAAGTCAAATCCCTTCCTACCAACTAAAGGTTGATATTAAAAATGGATTTTTCCAGTATCCCGATTTACCCAAGCCTGTAAAGAATATAAATCTGGCTGTTACAATTGATAACCCCGATGGTGTTCCAGATCATACGATGGTCAACATCCCTGCAGCACATATTGAATTGGATAATGATCCGTTTGACTTTCGCTTACTTGTAAAAAATCCTATAAGTAATGTTTATATTGATGCTGCTGCAAAGGGGAAACTCGATCTTTCTAAAATTGCTCAACTGATAAAGTTTGAGACCGGCACCACATTAACCGGATTATTAAATGCGGATGTAACGATAAAGGGAAATGTAAATGATATACAAAACCAACAGTACGATCAGTTCAATGCTGGTGGCAATATTGATTTAAATAATTTCTTTTACGCATCTAAGGATTATCCGGATGGCGTAAAGTTAGACCTGCTTCAATCGTCTTTTAACCCCCGTAATATTTTATTAAAAAATGTAAGCGGGCAATACCTGCATTCAAATTTTACAGCCAATGGTCAAATTAATAATCTGCTATCCTATGTTCTCAAAAATAAACCACTGGATGGATTGTTAACTATAAATGCAGACAGAATTAATCTTAATGATTGGATGGGTGTATCTACAGATACTTTAACAAAAGGCACCGAAGTATCAAAGCCATTTGTAGTGCCCGATAATATTCGCTTTGTAATAAATACAACTGCCGGTGAGGTACGTTATGATAAAGTAGATATCAAAAATCTTTCGGGAAGCTTACAAATAAGTGATGAAACAGTTCTGCTTAAAAATATCAAAGGAAATGCACTTGATGGAACAATGAATATTAATGGCACTTACTCCACCGCAGAAAGCAAAAAAAATCCTGATATTTCTCTTACGTATGATGTAAAAGATATGGATATTGAAAAAACTTTTTATGCATTTAATACCATTCAGAAGTTAATGCCAATCGGGCAATTCATTGCAGGAAAATTAAATTCCCAACTTTCTATGAATGGTAAGCTGGGGGAAAATATGATGCCTGATTTAAATTCTTTAACGGGTAAGGGTAACCTTTTTTTGATAGAAGGCTTTCTAAGTAAATTTAAACCACTCGAAGAAATTGCTCAAACGATAAATGTAAAAGAGTTGGCACAAATCTCAATTCGGGAAGTAAAAAATTATATTGAATTTACTGATGGAAAAGTAATGGTAAAGCCATTTAAGTTAAAAGTAAAGGATATTGATATGGAGATCGGTGGCTTTCATGGTTTTGATCAATCGTTGGATTATACAATAAATCTTAGGGTGCCACGGTCTTTAATGGGAGAAAAAGGCAATGTTTTTGTCAACAACCTGGTTACACAAATTAATAATAAAGGATTACCGATAAAAGTAGGTGATATAGTACCCATACAAATTAAACTGGGTGGTTTCATAAAAAGCCCGCAACTAAAAACCGATCTTAAACAAACAGCGTCTGATTTATCCGAAGACTTAAAAAAGCAGGTTATTGATTTTGCAAAAGAAAAAATTGACAGTACCAAAATAGCGGTAACCAAAGCAGTAAAGGACAGTGTTGAATCGGCAAAAAAACAGGTAGTAAAAGCAGCAGAAGAAGAAATCAAAAAGAAATTATTTGGTACAAAAGATTCTGTCAGTAATTCGGGGTCAGATACTATTAGCGCTAGAAAAAAATTAGAAGAAACAGGCAAAGGATTAATAAAAGATATTTTTAAGCGAAAGAAAAAAGATACTGCAAAAACTGGCGGTTAATTGATCATTAAGAATTTTGACTGTTTAAATTTTTTCTTCTCCAAAAAGATTTTTTTAAAACTTATTTAATAAGGAATGCTGCCTTGTTCAGGCTTTGCTTGAACGGACCATTTTAGTAGCCATAAATACATTTTAGACCTACTATTCCGGATCCTTTAAAAAAATATCCCAAAGCTATAATGTATAGTCATTTTGCCCTATTTTTGCCGTCCCTCAAAAATCAACTTTAGAATAAGAACTAAACGCTTATGAACAATTTGATCTATCTCGTGCCGGCATTTGGTATTATCGGTTTGATATATACCCTGATAAAATATAAGTGGGTATCAAAGCAGGATGCCGGCAACGACCGCATGAAAGAAATCAGTACCTATATTGCAGAAGGGGCTATGGCTTTTTTAAAAGCAGAATGGAAGGTATTGGGCTATTTCGTAGCTATTGTTGCGATACTGCTTGCTGTAATGGCTCAGGCAAATGCACATTCTCATTGGTCCATTGCCCTTGCATTTGTATTGGGAGCGGTACTTAGTGCTTTAGCAGGTTTTATTGGAATGAAAGCTGCCACCAAAGCTAACGTACGAACGGCGCAGGCTGCAAGAACCAGTTTAAGCAAAGCATTAAATGTGTCCTTCACCGGAGGTGCGGTTATGGGTGTGGGTGTAGCGGGCTTAGCGGTGCTTGGATTAGGAGGTTTATATATTGTATTAAAACATTTTTTTGCTCCAACTGCCTCGATCAATTCCGAAGAAATGCTTCGGACTATTGAAGTACTAACAGGCTTTTCATTAGGTGCAGAATCAATTGCACTCTTTGCACGGGTTGGTGGAGGTATCTATACAAAGGCTGCCGATGTGGGTGCCGACCTGGTTGGAAAAGTTGAAGCAGGTATTCCCGAAGATGATCCGCGTAACCCGGCTACCATCGCCGATAATGTGGGAGATAACGTAGGTGATGTTGCCGGAATGGGCGCCGATCTGTTCGGTTCTTATGTAGCAACTGTTTTGGCTACAATTGTGCTCGGCCAACAAACAGTGGTAATTGGAACTGACGTATTGGGTGGATTTTCGCCTGTTATCTTACCAATGCTTATTGCAGGCGTTGGAATATTGTTTTCTATTGTTGGTACTTTGTTTGTACGAATAAGTGATACAGCAGGAATAAACACGAATAATGTTCAGAAGGCATTAAATATGGGTAATTGGGGATCGATGGTATTGACAGCTATTGCTGCTGCCGGCCTCGTATTCTGGTTACTGCCGGAAAAAATGATGCTTCGGGGTGTTGCATTTACAAATATGGGTGTACTGGGTGCAATTGGAGTTGGTTTAGTAGTGGGTGCATTAATGAGCATTATTACAGAGTATTACACGGCCATGGGTAAGCGCCCCGTATTAAGTATCATCAGGCAATCTTCTACCGGGCATGCCACCAATGTAATTGGCGGATTGGCAGTAGGTATGGAATCTACATTTCTACCGATACTTGTTTTAGCAGGTGGAATATGGGGATCATTTGAATGTGCAGGTTTATATGGTGTTGCTATTGCTGCTGCCGGAATGATGGCAACCACTGCTATGCAATTGGCAATTGATGCCTTTGGACCAATAGCAGATAATGCAGGCGGTATTGCTGAAATGAGTGAGTTACCACCAGATGTACGCGAAAAAACAGATGTACTCGATGCTGTAGGCAATACAACTGCAGCTAGTGGTAAAGGTTTCGCGATTGCATCGGCTGCATTAACCTCACTTGCATTGTTTGCTGCCTTTGTGGGTGTAGCAGGTATTTCAGGAATTGATATTTATAAAGCAAATGTGCTGGCTTGTTTATTTGTGGGTGCAATGATTCCTTTTATATTTTCTTCACTCGCTATAAGAGCGGTTGGCGAAGCAGCAATGGCCATGGTTGAAGAAGTTAGAAGACAATTTAGAACCATTCCTGGAATTATGGAAGGAACGGGTAAACCAGAATATGATAAATGCGTGGCAATATCAACTCAGGCTTCGCTCAAAAAAATGATGTTGCCGGGTGCCATAACAATTATATCACCACTTATCATTGGTTTTATGCCAGGTTTAGGTGCAGAAGCCCTTGGAGGTTTTCTTGCAGGGGCAACCGTTAGCGGTGTATTGATGGGGATGTTCCAGAATAATGCAGGAGGTGCCTGGGATAATGCAAAGAAAAGTTTTGAAAAAGGAGTAGAGATTAATGGCCAGATGTATTATAAAAAATCGGAGCCACATAAAGCTTCTGTTACAGGAGATACTGTTGGAGATCCTTTTAAAGATACCTCAGGCCCTTCAATGAATATTTTAATTAAGTTGATGAGCATTGTATCATTGGTGATTGCCCCTACCCTTGCCCAATTAAATGATTCAAAAGGAGCTGATCACAATAGTGCGAAAAAAGAACATAGTGTAGAAATGAAGGTTACTTTAGGAGAGGGCAATAAGTCGGACGACGGTGCATTTAAACCTCTCATTGCGGCCCTTCAAAAAGATGGGTTGGTTGATGGAAAAAATTTTACGATTGAATTAAATAAGGGAGAACTTGTTATAAATGGAAAAGTACTAAGCCAGGATATAGTTACGAAGTATAAATCATTATTGATTGGAGATAAGATCAATATAAGTGTGAGTGAAAAATGATTATAAGATCAGGCTAAATGTTTAATTTAGTTTTTCAAATTAAGGCACTATATAATACCATATACCAAAAGCCCGGATGTTTCCACATCGGGGCTTTCTTTTTTATTTTATTGCGATACAAACTGTAAGATTCCTGTTTATATCTTTCTCTCAAGGCGGTAATAGCAAAATTCTTGTTTACTTTTCCTTTTTCTGACGTTGTGCCCCTGTACCTCAGAAATTTTATTGATTTCCTTTAACAATTCATTACGAATTTTATCGTATATTGAGTTCAAATTATTTTTGATGTCAATTAAATATATAAAACCCACCGAAAGTGAATTGGAAATACTCCAGGTTTTATGGGAGAAAAAGATTGCGAGTGTTCGCGATGTTCATGAGGTGTTGGCTAAAACAAAAGAAGCCGGATATACTACTACGTTAAAGCTGATGCAGATTATGTTTGAAAAGGGTTTGGTAAAAAGAGATTCAACACTTAAAACTCATTTTTATCAGGCTGCTGCAAGTCGGGAAAAAACTCAAAAACATTTACTAAGTAAAATGATTAATTCACTTTTTGGAGGTTCGCCCACACAATTAGTGATGCAGGCCCTGGGTAATCATAAAGCATCGCCTGAAGAACTGGACGAGATCCGAAAAATGATCGACAACCTCAACAAATAATAAACCATGAATCTGTTGGCACAATCCGCTTTTCTACAAGCATTGGGATGGGCATTGTTGCATAGCCTTTGGCAAATGGGAATTTTATGGCTACTCTACTTGCTACTAACGGTAGATGGAAAAAAGTTTAGATCGCGACAGCGCTATAATTTAGCGCTCGTGCTGGCAGGTATCGGTTCGATTTCATTGCTTGTAACATTCCTTCTTCAGTTAAATCAGAAGATCGAAATAAAACCTGTTTATCAGCCTGCCGATTCAATTGCTTTTGCATTACCAGAGCTATCCTTATTTTCAAAAATTGCTCAACTCTTTGAGCCGGCATTGCAGCTTCTCTCGATAACCTATATTGTAACCATTGTATTATTATTTGTTCGTTTTTACCGTCAATATTATTTTTCCCAAGCGTTGATTACCTCAGGTTTAGAAAAAGTAAATCCGGAACTGCGTCTTTTCCTGGAAAAAATGACTCAGCGATTTACTATTAAAAAGAACATTCAAATTCGTTTATCGAGCCTTGTAACCACTCCCTTAACAGTGGGTTTTTGGAAACCGATTATTTTGCTACCAATAGCAGCAATTAATCAGCTAAGCACTCATCAAACAGAAGCTATCATTCTGCATGAATTAAATCATATCAGGCAAAACGATTATTTGATAAATCTTCTCATTGCATGTTTGGATATTCTTCTTTTCTTTAACCCTTTCTCCAGATTGTTAACAGGAATCTTAATGCGGGAAAGAGAAAATTGTTGCGACGATATCGTATTGCAATTCCGTTACATTCCTAAAGATTATGCAAAAGCGCTATTAATTCTGGAACAACATCGAATGGAAGGCATTCCTTTACTTGCAGTTTCTGCTACGGGCAATAGTAAAAAAATTTTATTACACAGGGTACAAAGGATTGTAGAGGGAAAAAATAATTATTCTTCTATAAATCCCAGGATAGTAACTTTTTTTATAGGAACACTATTGATAGGTTTTATTGGATTAATGAATCGCCGTATTATCAACATTGAACAACCATTAATTCTTTCGCAATATAATCCAATACAAAAATACAGAGAATCATTTCCTGTTTTTTCTACACTACCTGCCAAGGAAAAAATTGAAAAATCAATTGTAAACAAGGCTTCAGCAATATCTCCGATGGCTAAAGAAAATACTCAGTCACTTTTATTGCGTGAAAAGGAAAAAGCAGCAGAACAATTATCAATAGTATCTAAGAGGCTAAAGGCTTATGCCGAAAATAATACAGATGAATTTGAAACAACTATTGCAGGATACGTGTCAGGCAATATGAAAAACGAATTTTCTATCCAGGAGAACAAATCGAATAATCCTTTAATTGAATCTGTAGTAGAAGCAGAACCTTATGTTCCTTCGAATAGTTTTAGTTATCAATATATAGAAGACACGAGTTTTCCAAAAACCTATGTTCCCACCCTATCCGAATTGAAAGCAAAAGAAAATCTTGAAATAGCTCTAAAAGCATTAGAAAAAGTTGATTGGAAAGTTTTGCAAACGGATATTGCCGGGAAAAATAAACAGGTTGATATAATGAAATTACAGGAAGAATTAAAAAAAGCACTATCAACATTAGACTGGAAAAAAATTGATGAGGAAGTAGCGTTTGGACTGTCGCAAACCGATCAGGAGTTAAAAAAACAACAGGGATACCTGGCGCTTTTGCAAAAATTTCAAAAGAGCCACAATATTAAAAAACAAACTAATGATCAAAAAAGAGAATTGATTTTAATGGATCGTATCCTGCAAAACAAAGCATTTGAAAAGAAACAAGTGGAAAATAAAAATATATTAACATCGCGGATAAAGAAAATAGTAGTCATCTGATTGAAGATGCAGGTGATTTAACTATTTACATGATACAAATAAAATCTTTCGATTCATTATTAAATTTTTGGAAAGTTGTGTACACAAAAATAGAATTGCAAAAAAACTACCACACATTTTTGGGGCACCAATCGGCATACTTATTCCCAAGCATAAATCCTATTAATATTTCATGAGTGCCTTTGCTAACCGTATTTAACCGGGAGGTGGTATAGTCATACGAATATCCAATATTCAACGTATTTGAAATATTCATGCCAATCATTCCGGCAAATCCTTCGCCTGTTCTATAACTAGCTCCCACCCACGCTAAATCCTGATATTGAAATTTGGCATTAATATCCACTTGTGTTGGAAGGGGGCTAATATATTTAACCATTACAGAAGGTGTAAAATTAAAATCTTCGCCCAATAAGAATCTATATCCTGCAGTTGCAAATAAATGCGGCACAAATTTTCCGTCTGTTGTTTTTACTGAATAATCGGAGAATGCAATTTTTTGGGGAATAATTTGTAAGGCCGATAGTCCAACAAAGAAATCAGCAGAATACAAGTAAAGTCCAGCATTAAAATCTGGCTTAATAGAATTAATGATTCCACTGTTAAAAACAGCCGGGTCTACAGGAACATATATAAAATCAAGCTTACTGGTATTTAAACTAATATTAGTTAAACCCGCTCCAAAACCTGCTGCAAGACTTGTTTTGGGAGAAAGTCCAATATGATAAGAATAGGTGGCATAGGCGCCAAAACGACTTAAAGGGCCCGTACGATCATTAATTATCTGTAATCCGATTCCGTGATGGGGTTCTGCCGATGTATAATCTTCCCAATAACTTTTCCCACGGGGATTTTCACCCGGTACCCTAACCGAAGTTGCAGAGGCCCGGTAATCTTTTTTTCCCAATGGACCATGTATTGTTAAATAGGTTGTTATCGGGGCATCCTGAATGCCTACCCATTGGTGTCTATGACTTGCTTTAATATCAATATAGTTTTCAATACCGGTTATAGCCGGGTTTATTATATACTGGTTTAGTATATACTGGGTATAATGTGGTTTTTGTTGAGCCCGGCCCTTCTGTATAAAACCAATAACAAGCACTCCCAATAGTAACTTCTTCATGAGTTGTTTTAGTTTTGAATTACTTCTTTTACCACAAAAAGTTTAGACAAAAGATATCGAAAATTGGCTGCCCTGTAATACTGTTAAAAGTTAGTAATAATTCTATCGAATAATTGTAACAGATCCATTCATTTGCTGTCGACCATTTTTAGGATTAATAATCCAATAATAAGTAGCCACAGGCAATGGGCTACCGTTGAATCTGCCATCCCAGGGCTTACTATATCCTACTGAATGATACACTAATTGTCCGTAACGATTAAATACTTCTACTGTTGCTCCCTGGTAAGACTCGAGGTGTTCAATCACCCAGTTATCATTTATACCATCACCATTAGGAGAAAATATATTTGGAATTCTTGGTGTCTTCAACACTTTTACAAAAACATCATCTTTATTAACGCAACCATCTCCGGATGTTACTGTAAGCCGATAAGTGATGTCTTCGACTGGTGAAACCTTTGGAGTACTTATAGCCGAATTATCAATAGCTGTATTTGGTGTCCATAAATAACTGATATTATTACCGCTTGCTTTTGCCTGTAAACTTATAAAGCCGCCTTCCAACACTGTACGATCCGGACCCGCATCAACTATCGGTGTTGGATATACTCTAATAGTTTGATCAGCAAACGTATTGCAACCGTTGGCCGCACTAAACGAATAACGGATTGAATGAATGCCGGGTTTAGCTGCCGCGGGACTAAACAATCCTGCCGGGGAAATAATTCCATTTCCGGTGTAAATACCATTTCCCGCAAAACCAAAAATTTCCCTGGCCGCAGTTAGCTGGAAGGGAGCAACTTCTTCGCATACCGCATTCATAGTATTGAATTGAATGGAAGGACTTGCATTTACCGTCACCGTTTTGGTTATTTCGTTAATACAATTAATTCCCGAATAGGCTACATAACGAACCTGAAAAGTTTTTGTTCCCGGCGTACCAAAATCGGGATATTTATGCGCATATTGTTTTCCGGGAACCGGATCATCTTCAATTGTTTTTATAGTAGGATCATTACCATAATCCCAATACACTTCTACTTTTACGATATTTCCAAAATCAACGGTAGAGGCATCTTTTATTGTTACATCTTTATTAGAACAAAGAGCAGAGGCATTATTGATATTAAAGGCGGCAACAGGAATTGACCCGTTAACTGTAAATGTTTTTGACACCATCTTATTACAACCGTCCTTAGAGGTTACCAATAAACTTACAGTATATAAACCTACGGCGATATACCGGTGTTGTGGATTCTTTTGAATAGAATTATTTGGGTTACCAGCATTTGCATTTGCATCGCCAAAATTCCAGCTATAAATAAATTGCGACTCACTGTTATCACCAATTTTACTACTATCAGTAAATTGCGCAAAGGGATCTGTTAGACAAACTTCTGGTGTTCCAAAATTTGCAATAGGCAAATAATGTACAACAACTGGCTTCGTCAATAAACTACTTGTACACCCTTTGCTCGACAAAACCTTCAGCGATGAGTTATAGTTTGCAGGTATCGCATAGGTAGCAGAGGGGTTTTGTATCGTTGAACTGCTTGCATTACCAAAAGTCCATGACCAGGTATTAACTGTTCCATCAACAGAAGTTGAAAGGTCATTGAATGCTACTGATTCTCCCTCGCAGGCAATTGTTGCAAAACTATAATTTACGATTGGCAGCCTGTTAATGTAAATTGGCACGGTTACGGTATCTGACAAACAACTACCAGGAGTAGCCGAACGTACAAATACGGTTACACTTTGATTACCGGGGTTGCCAAAAACATGATAAACAATGATCGAATCAGCACCAGCAGCAACAGTACCTGATGTTGGAGCATCATTGCTCCAATTGCAGGTATATTCTGTAATTTTTAATGACGCAGGTGTATTGATTTTGATAGCAACCCTTACTGAATCGCCAAAACATTTTTCTACAGGTGCCGAAACGGAAAGCCGGGGTTGCGGATAAATTTCGTTATACGAAAATGCTAGCGAATCCACACAACCGTTGTTTGATGTTACCCGAAGACTTACATTAAAAGGACCTACAGAAATATATTCGTGTAATGGATCTTTAAGAGTAGATGTAACGCCATCACCAAAATTCCATAAATAACTGAAAAGATTTCCGGTTCCATCAGCTATTGCGCTTGCATCTCTGAAGTTAACCAAGGCTGATGGCAAACAAACTGAATTCGACAAAATAGCCACCGAAGGCTTGAAATTAATTACAATACTTCTTGAATAAACAAAACTGCGGCAACCCGTGCTGGTTTCTACTTCCAGCGTTACCTGGTAAGTTCCTGGTAAAGTATAAATATGCTGTACAGCATTTCCATTTGTTGCATTAATAATTGTTCCATCGCCAAGGTTCCAGTTCCATCGAACAATAGTACCGGTAACCACTGTGGATGAATCTGTAAATGTGATGGTAGATTTTTCGCAAAATGGAGCCGACATTCCAAATTTTGCAATAGGCGGATCAGATATTGGAATTATTTTAGAAGCAGTATCCGATAAACATCCTACATCAGTAATAGTGGAAAATTTTACAGTCTTATTACCTGCGGTAAGGTATTTATGTTTTGGTGCAGCAAGCTTACTTACAGTAGCATCGCCAAAACCCCAATTCCATTTGATTACGGGTCTTCCCTGCCCGTTCGTATTATCCATAAACACCACACTATCTGAAACACATCCATTATGCACAAACGAAAAATCGGCAACAGGGTTGTCGAATACCTGGAGGTCGTAATCAATTTCCTGTAATCCGCTGCAACCATCTGGGGTTGGATTATTCGCTACAATTGTAATTGGATAAGTGCCTAAAGTATTTATTGTATAATTCTTATTGAGTTTGTACCTATAAAGCGTTCTTCCACTAACCACCCAGATTGAATCGAAAACTGGTGCAGTAATAGTAGTATCTGTAAACAAACCATTAAACTCCCATTTAATACTTGTTGGCTGATAAGGGAAGGTCATAGAAAATTTAAAAGGCGTTCCTTTACAACCAGCCGGAAAGTCTACTGTCCCGTAATCATTCGAAATACTTACGAATTGATAAAGATCTTTAAGATTTGTTCCTGCGGAATACCCATACGACTCAAAGCCACCAAATCCGTAAGCGATAGCATTAAACCCTGAATCGGCTCTTAAGGTATGTTGCCCTTGTGAAACCTGAGTAGAGATATAAGAATAAGAAGGATCAACGGGAACAGGTACAAAAGACCCACCAAAATTTACACCATCAATAGAGAACGTATTTGTAGAACCAGTTTTCATTATTGCATTAATGAAATGACCTGATATTTGAAAATTTGGTGTAGAATTAAGGATAGCACTATTTACTGTTTGCTCTACCGGGCTTAAATAAATCATTTCCGGATCTCCGGCAGTATTAGGATTACCATAAGCACCCTGGCTGGTAGTATATTGAGCTACCATTATTGGATCGTTTCCTTCAATAATATGCGGACTATTTGTAGGGCCAAATTCATAATAAACATTATTGACAAAAGATGCAGGAGGTATTGGAACACCATCAACTGAAACAAATGTGGTAGGCTTCTTTTTGATTATCCGGAAGAAATTAAACGGTTGAGATTGGGTTGGCACAGAAATATATTTCTTTCCCCATGCATTTTCAGGAAACGCTTGTTGAATAAAATTATCGCCAGAACTGGAACCCTGAATTGAAATTTTTCCACTGCCTGAAAAAACAGCTATTTTTTTGCAGGCAGAAGTTCCGGAAGCAATGGATCGAATTCTTGACCCTGTGAGATCAGTATTCGACATCACATTATAAATCTCTCCTTTCTTCAGAATCTCAGAAAAAACCATATTAGCAGTTCTGCCACCAAGAGTATTTTGCGAAGGGGTAATTTCCACCACCGTACTATCTTCTGTTGCTACTACAAAGAAAAACGAATAAGAAATAGCAGTTTCATTAGAGGCTTGAGTATAATTTATGGATATATATTCCTTACCGAGTGTATTAGTGGGAAATAAAATACCTGCGCCGGAAACATTCTGATTATAAATATGAACATAAGCCACAACCGGCTTATCACTGGTTATATGAATCCCTCGGTCAAATTTACCTTCTGAGTTTAGCCTTGCGTCTTGACCACCGTTTTTAGGAATTGGAGGGGTAGTAGCAACTGCATTTGCCGAAACGGTTCCATTATATACCCATCCTATACCAGGAATTTCTACTTTAAAACTTGCATTCTGCTTGGAAGTAATGTATAGGACCATTTCCTGGCTATTAGATCCATTGTGCATACGCACATGATCACCATACCCAAGCCAAAAATCTTTTCCTTCATTGGTAAAGTCTTGAGACCAAGAGAATAAAAATGACCCCAACAGGCAAGAAACAAATAGAATTCTTCTCATTAAAAAAATGATATAAGCGTGCAGGTACGATGCGGTGAGGCAAGATAATAAAAACTGCTTAAAGATGAAATATCTTACTATCCAATTAATGAAATAAAAAAGCTTACTCTTCTTCGCCAATTTCACCTTATTACTAAACTTATGAATTCTATAATCGAACCCTGATAACATATAAAGTTGATCGTAATACGAATCTTGAGCCATGCTTTTATCCACTCTTTCCACGCCCGATTAAAGTTCAACACATTACTACGAATAAACAGAAGAAAAGGTTTGGCTTTTTGAAAGGGATATATCTGAAAGGCATCTCGATACTATTTGCTGTTTCAGAAAGATCAATTTCACTAAAAATTATTTAAGCAGCGCCGGCAATCAAAATACAGTTCCGGTATAACTTATACAAAATATATAATATATTATTACTTAATTCATGTGAATCTATCGTTATGTTATTCAATAATTTGATAATCATTTTTTTATACCTATTGTTTATCTAAAATTTAATTGTCCCTAAATTTAGTTGCATTTAATTAAAAAGATATATTTTGGGTTAAAAAATAATGAATAAAAATAACCACCATTTTTTTTTACTTATTAATTATCTGTAAAATATAAAAAAAATAGTTACTAATTAAATTAGTGTTTCGTTTGAAATGTTTTAGATGCCTCAAAAAATTTAAATACTAAATAAATTAGTGATTAAAATTTAAGAAAAAATCGGCTATTTGGGGTTGGTTAGATAAAGAAGTACTTTACAGTAAAATAATATCATGAAGAAATGGGTCGCTCCTGCCCTGCTGGTACTTTTTCTGAATTCCTGTAAAACAAAAGATTTAGAATATTTGAGTTTCGACCATTTCAAAGTGGAAAAACTGGGGTTCCCTAATTCCACCATTAGCCTGGATGTAACGTGCTACAATCCCAATAAATTCGGATTACAGTTATTAAAAGTAGAAACTGCCGTATCGATCAATAAAGAATTTCTGGGTAATGCTTTTCTTGATTCGGCGTTAAGTATTCCAGCGAAAGACACTTTTTTGATCCCGATAAAAATGGAAGTAAAAATGGGAGGAGTAATGACAGGTTTATTGAAACTTATGAATAATTCAGGCGATAGCACTTCAATGCTAATTAAATTAGAAGGTACTTCAAGAATCAAAAAAGGAGGTATTTCTCTAAATTATCCAATAAAGTATGAGGAAATGAAGGTGTTGAAATTTTAGTTCTCTGTGATTTTTAAGTCGATTTCTGAATTTTTCGATATAAAAAAAGCCCCTATAAAGGAGCTGCACTAAAAGTTGTTATTGTTATCTTATCCAGGTTTTCTACAAGTTTTGGGCAAACGTTCATAGGCTTCGGGATTTGCTTTTACATCATCTGCATCATAGCCAATATTTGCAATAGCCGTTTTTATATATTCAAGATTCGTACGGTCGGTAATAAACGTCACTTTTACTGTTTTTCGCTTAAAATCAGCGACCACTTTTTGTATGCCATCTACTCTTTTTAAATCTTCTTCAATCCTTTTTTTGCAGTCTGCACAGTGTATCGTTGGAGTTTGAATCGTTGCAGACAATACCGCTTTTTTGACCTGGCCCAGACCCACAACACTTACTAAGACGAAAGCAACTACAAGAATGGAAAATTTCTTCATGACCTATTTTTACTCAAAATTAGCAGGTTATTCCGTTTTTAATAGGGCCATAGAAATATTTATGAATTTTATAAGAGGGTAGGTCGCGTCGTTAGATTCCTTGCCAGCCCGAAGGATCTTCTTTCCATTGCAAAATAATTTGCTGATGATTCGCCGAAACAATACCCTTTTCAATAGCTAATTCAATTAAAACCGGAAAATTTGTTAATGAATAAAGGGGCAATTTATATTTTGTAAAGGCCTCTTTTGCCACGGCAAATCCATAAGTAAAAATTGATACCATACCAACCACGTTTATGCCAGCATTAACTAATACATCCACAACCTGCAAACTGCTTTTACCAGTTGAAACAAGATCTTCAATAACCACTACCTGTTGACCCTTCTCAAAGAATCCTTCAATTTGATTACCCAGGCCATGCTCTTTGGGTTTCGGCCGAACATAGATATAGGGAAGCTTAAGTTGATCCGCAGCCATTGCGCCCCATGCTATTCCCGCCGTAGCTACTCCCGCAAGCATTTCGGCGCCTGGGAATTTCTCAAATACTACATTGCACATTTCTGATTTAATGAAATCCCGGATATAGGGAAAAGAAAGCGCTTTACGGTTATCACAATAGATGGGACTTTTCCAACCGCTGGCCCACGTAAAGGGTTGGCCTGGATTTAATTTTATAGCATTAATTTGTAAGAGTTTTTCAGCAATTGCTTTTTCATTTGTCATAATAGCGAATGTAAAGAAAACCCGGAAGTCGGAGAAAGATCCGTTTCTCCCGGGTAGCATTTGTTGATAACTATTAAACCATTGTATCTTTCGCTACTTAAATTCTTTGAATCTGGTACTATGCATATAAAAATTTACTTTGATGATAAACCACTATTCCTGACAGATACCATCGATTCGGAGATTGAACCATTCGTTCATCACGATGATGCAGTTTTTATGGATGAATTTTCGAATCCGGGCATTAATTCAATGTTGCATGAAATGCGATCTGAAAAAATACATGCAGGTATCTATCAACATCCCAAAATAGATGAATTAAAAAAAGCAATCTGGAAAAAATTTAAAGTAATACAAGCCGCTGGTGGAATTGTGTTGAATGAAAAAAGTGAAATTCTATTCATGTTACGAAGAGGAAAATGGGATCTGCCTAAAGGAAAACTGGATAAGGGTGAAAGTCTTGAACAATGTGCCGTTCGGGAAACAACTGAAGAAACCGGACTTCGAAATATAAAGCTGAAGGATCACATTCTTACCACTTATCATACCTATAATGAAAATGGCAAGCACCTATTAAAAGAAACCTTTTGGTATTTATTAATTG
>JANNEK010000053.1:0-15569 GCA_031378605.1 Chitinophagaceae bacterium
AGCCGCACCTGCAGTCAATACAGCAGCAGTCTTAATAAACGATCTTTTATTCATAAATTATTTTTTAGAATAATTTAATTCTTTTATTCCGGTACATCTTCCTTGCTAACTCGTTACCCTGACCAATGCTGATGTGGAAATTTGATTTTGATCACTGTCTGCAATAGTGTTAAAACAATGCGTAGTACCTAAAGCCCTTAGCTTTTTACATTTTTTTATAATCCCTTGTAACTCGGAAATAGTTTTTGGGGTAAATAAATTATCAGTACTGTATGTCAGGTTACCAGCCCAGTTAGTACGTAGCATGTGGTTTGATTTACATGAAAATATTTTTGGTATGGTTGCACCTGCTGTTAATACAGCAGCGGTTTTTATGAACGATCTTTTATTCATACATTATTTTTTTAAGATTATTTTAGTCTTTTTTCTCCGATATATCTCCTTTACTAACTCGTTGCATTGGCCAAGGTTGCGGTTTCATAACGCTCAAAATACTACTTAAACTATACAAATAAAAAAGCCCTTCTGATTTTTACAGAAGGGCTTACATGATATGTCGGGAAGACAGGATTCGAATGCTGACGCTTCGGTCAGCATTCTGACATCCGCCAAAAAGCGGATCGTCAGTACCTGATCTACCCCTTACTATATTTTTGAATGAATTGATGTAACCGTTCTTTTGATAAATTTTTTAATTTCTTCTCCAGTATCATAGCTTCTGCTCTGCTTGGTTTTTCTGTATACCATAAAAGAATCCAGGGAACATATGGTTTGGTTGCTTTTTCGCTGCCTGAATTATGACGTTGCAACCGATCAAAGATATTATTCGTTTGACCAATGTAAAACTTGTCAAACTTTTCAGTATATAAAATATAAACGTAGTACTGCATAATAAAAAAGACTCACTATGAAGTGAGCCTTTTGTCGGGAAGACAGGATTCGAACCTGCGACCCCCTGGTCCCAAACCAGGTGCGCTACCGGCCTGCGCTACTTCCCGATCTTTTACTGAACCTCATTTTTATTATTCTGCCAGAATTACTTCCGACCTAGCGGTGAGGGAGGGATTCGAACCCTCGGTACAGAATTACCCGTACGGCAGTTTAGCAAACTACTGATTTAAGCCGCTCATCCACCTCACCGGCCTTCCAGTAAAAGGGTGGCAAAAATAGCGAGAACAAAGTACATAACCCAAAAAGCTTGCTAAATTCCCTAAAAGAAAAAACCAAATCCTCAATTTATAGTCTGGGATCTGGCTTAACTATTAAATCCGATTTCGATTACTTTTTTATTAACAGTTACATTGCCGCCAATTGCACTTTCTGCTGCAGCTCCATCACACTTTCTCTAAAAGTACTATCGGTATCCATCAAATCTTTTACAGTTTGACAGGAATGTATTACAGTAGTGTGATCTCTTCCGCCAAAATGTTCTCCAATTGTTTTCAGTGAATTTTTTGTAAATGCCTTTGCTAAATACATAGTAATCTGGCGGGCCTGCACAATTTCACGCTTTCTTGTTTTTTGCAAAAGCTTATCGTACGGTACATCAAAGTACTCGCATACCATTATTTGAATGGTATCAATAGTAATATCTTTACTACTGGTTTTCACAAAATTTCGAAGTACTCGTTTTGCCAAATCAAGATCTATTTCCCGCTTATTTAGCGAAGATTGTGCCAACAATGATATCAATGCTCCTTCCAATTCGCGCACATTACTATTAATATTATACGCTAAATATTTTACTACTTCCTTAGGCATTTCAAGCCCGTCATTCTTCATCTTTCGCTCCAATATTTCTATCCTGGTTTCATAATCGGGAATCTGAATATCTGCACTTAGTCCCCAACGAAAACGACTTAATAATCTTTCCTGCACTCCTTCTAGATCTTTAGGGGATTTATCAGAGGTTAATATTAATTGCTTCCCACTTTGGTGAAGGTGATTAAAAATTGCGAATAGGGCATCCTGTGACTTTTCTGCCCTGTTAAAAAACTGAACGTCATCAACAATCAACACATCTATTAATTGGTAAAAATGAATAAAATCATTTATTGCATTATTACGGCTATGGTCCTGAAACTGATTTATGAATTTCTCAGAGCTTACATATAATACTACCTTATTATTATGCAATCGCTTTGTTTCATTACCAATTGCCTGGGCAAGGTGCGTTTTTCCTAAACCAACACCCCCATAAATAACTAGTGGATTGAAGGAACTTGCTCCAGGTTTTTCTGCCACTGTTTTACCAGCGCGACGGGCAACCCGATTGCAATCGCCCTCAATGAAATGATCAAAAGTGTATATAGAATTTAATTGCGGATCAATCTGCATTTTTTTCAGACCAGGGATCACAAAAGGATTCTTAACCGGATTATTAATTATTAAAGGGAAGTCCATTTCGTTGTTTGAAAAAGTTTTATACCCATAAGCAGGAACGTCCATCGTTAAGGGTTTGTTCTGATGATTACCACTATCTACCATTATCCGATATTCCAATCTTGCATCTTTGCCCAATACCCTACGCAAAGTCTTTGCCAACAAATTAACATAGTGCTCTTCAAGATACTCATAAAAAAACTGGCTCGGTACCTGAATCACAAGAATAGTTGTTTTTAACTCAACTGCCTTGATGGGTTCAAACCATGTTTTAAAATGTTGCCATTCTACAATGTCTTTAATAATTTCTAAACAATTACCCCATACTTTATCGATAGATTTCGCCATTATTCAATAAGCAGTTTATATGCTGAGTTAAGATTGTTCCCGTCCGTAGCTCGCTTTTTTTCTTTTCAACCATTCTTTCCATCTATCAAAAAGTACCGCAGGGGGACGAATATCAAAATATTTTATTGAAAAAAAAATTTTTTATTCACTTGTTTTTTAAAGTACTCGACAAAGATTTTTTTTACTTTTTTTATGGACATTAATTATTCTGGATTCACGTATTTTCACCTGATTCTATTTTAAAAATTTTGAGTTTTACTGATCGCAAAAAAAACCTGTAACTCAATCCCAATATACACTCTGACTAAAATTCAAAAAACTACTGAATGATCGGAAGCAGAATTACCCGTGTGAAAAAAATATTTCGATAGAAGATTGGGGTAAACCACCGTTGCAAAAATAAAATTGCCGGAAGGAGGTTTTTGTGGAAATCTTTTTTCTCCATTAGAGGAAAAAAGACTATCCGTTGGAAGGTACAACTAATTCATATCTACTTCCATTTATTGGCTTTTTTTTTAAAACTATTTATTGATAATAAAAATATTGCCATAAAATTTCTTGTTCTCGATTAATTAACGAAAATTTTCCCTACATTAAAAAGAACAAAACCAGCTATTAAAATTGATATTTAAAAGGCAGGTATCCTGTTTATATTTTGTCTTTATTCATTCTTAAAGCCTGTCTAAAATTCATATTTCAAATAACAGAAGCCGCAGATTCGCAGATTAAAAAACCTCAACTAGGATAACTTATCCGTACAACATCTGTGAATCTGCGGCTACACAAAAAATATAAAATCATTTTTAGACAGCCTTTTAGAAATAATAACTTCTTTAGGTAACACTTCGTATTCATTTTATTAACCCTTCATCAAAAAAGGCCTGTTTGCAGGCTATACAACCTAATTTTCCGGTTTTAAAATATTTTTGCTACTTTAACAGGCAAGAATTTCCTTTGCAACGCAAAACAACTGTTATGAGAAAATTACTTTTAGGGATTTTTATTATTGTGGAATTTCAACAAGTATGCGGGCAATCCGCACGTTTTGGTGTAAGAGCTGGCGCCAATCTATTTATTCTCGCATCCAGCAATGATAAAACGCAGGATTTTTCCAGCGCCAGAGTGGGTTATACTTTTGGTGGCAGCTATGAGATGTTTATTAATAAACAGTTTTCCATTCAGCCTGAATTAAATTATTCCTACCAGGAAGCCCGCGAAACCTATTATGGAAGCAATCTTCAAATAAACTATACCCAGTTGCCTATTCTTTTGCGCTATTATCCAAGTAAAGCTCCAGCGGCTTTTTATGCAGGCCCGCAACTTAGTTTTCTCGGCAGTGCAAACATTAAAGCAGATGATGGAAAAGAAACAGGTGTTGGTTATAAATTTAATAAGACCGATTTTGGCTTTGCCTTTGGTGTTACCTATGTTCCTCCCGTAAAAGGAATAACATTTGATTTACGAGTATATCGTGGATTGATGAAGGTTATTAAATCTGAATTTGATGGTGGCGTCACTACACGGCCCTCGCTGGTTTCCGCAACCTTCGGTTATGTATTCGGTAATTAAAGAAAAATATAGTTGTGATTGAAGGAGTTCAATGAACTCCTTTTTTTATATCCCGATTTTCAGGCAAACTACCTGGCATCATGCAAAAACAACTCACCATTAAGTTATCACCCTCCGAGGCGGCCAACGAATTGTTCGTTAGAAATTTTATTGCTAACTATTGCGGCATACCACCTAATCAACTTAACGGGTTTCATATTATTAAACGATCGTTGGACGCACGTGGCAAACAAGTATGGATCATTCTTACCTTACTCGTTATCATTAATGAACCGTTCTTACCCTTACACCCCGAAAAAATTATATTTCGAGATGTATCCAACGCAAAAAAGCAGGTAATTATAATAGGAGCAGGCCCGGCAGGCTTATTTGCTGCCCTTAAACTTATTGAGCATGGTATAAAACCTGTTCTTTTAGAAAGAGGAAAAGAAGTAAGGGCCAGGCGAAGAGACCTGGCATTAATTAATAAGCAAGGTATTGTTAACCCCGAAAGTAATTATTGTTTTGGAGAAGGAGGAGCGGGTACTTATAGTGATGGTAAACTCTATACACGCAGTTCTAAACGAGGAGATATTAACCGCATTTTAAATATTTTAGTTCAGTTCGGAGCAGATGAGCAAATACGTTATGAAGCACATCCTCATATTGGCACCAACAAATTACCGGCAATAATTACAGCCATTCGACTATTAATTTTAGAAGCAGGCGGAGAATTTCTTTTTGAAAAAAAAGTAATAGACCTGTTAATTACAAATAATGAAATAACTGGTGTAAAAACAGCAGATAACGATAGCTTTTTTGCACATGCAGTGATACTTGCAACCGGTCATTCAGCAAAGGATATTTTTCATTTATTAGATCATAAAAAAATAAAGATTGAAAGTAAACCTTTTGCTTTGGGTGTTCGCATTGAACATCCGCAACAACTTATTGATTCTATTCAATATCATTGTCCTGTAAGAAATGAACTACTTCCCCCTGCCTCCTACAATTTGGTTCAACAGGTAAATGGAAAAGGAGTTTTTAGTTTCTGTATGTGCCCTGGAGGAATCATTGCACCAGCTTCTACTGCACCCGAAGAACTTGTTGTAAATGGATGGTCGCCTTCGAAGAGAAACAACCCTTTTGCCAATTCGGGGATAGTTGTTTCGGTTGATGAAAAAGAATTAGCTCCCTTACAAAAAAAATATGGGGCACTTGCTGCTTTACAATTCCAACAATCCGTAGAACAAAAAGCATTTCAGTACGGTGGCGGAAAATTGGTGGCTCCTGCACAACGTATGATTGATTTTACAGAACAAAAACTTTCAGCTTCTTTACCAACTTCCTCCTATATACCGGGATTACAGAGTGCTCCGCTAAATGAAGTACTTCCTGATTTTATTTTTCATTCGATAGCTGCTGCGTTTGCAGATTTTGGTAAAAAGATGCCGGGTTATTTTACGAATGAAGCAGTTGTTGTGGCTACTGAATCACGAACATCTTCCCCTGTTCGTATTCCTCGTACGAAAGAAACTCTTCAACATCCCGAGGTTAAAAACTTTTATCCTTGCGGAGAAGGAGCAGGCTATGCTGGAGGAATTGTAAGTGCAGCCATGGATGGAGAGCGTATTGCTTCTGCTATTATTCAATCTTTTACTTAATTGCCCTCTGCGCCCTCATTCTTTTTTGCAATCAACCAGTTGTTTTTAATAAGTATGTTTTTTCTGAATGCGCGGTATTCAAGTTTACATTGCTTTTTATTGGCTTTTGTAAATGAACTTGCAAGCAATTCGCCCAGATCGGGTTTACCCCCATCTAACCAGCAGGTATACCAGTAGTCGGCTATTAAATTGGCTGTTTTGGTTAGTTGTATATTAATGCTTGCTCCGAGAAGGCGGCTATATTCCTTAGCAAAAGCAGTTGTATAATATTTTACTTCCCGGCCATTTCGTACCTGCATACGAAATTTAGTATCCCCGGTAAATTGAAGGGTAGCTTTTTTCTCCAGATCAAATACATTTTTTAATAAAACAAACCCACTGCGCACTGCTTGCCAGGCAGCTTGTTCAGGATTGGTTAGATACCTTGCTTTATGCTTACTGCTTAAATCATAAGTTTCTATTTCTAATTCAGGAACTACTGTTTCCCATAAAGCATGCAATCCTTTTTGATTGGTAAGCTGTCCATCATAATTAACAGACGTATGCAAAGGAACATGTGCATCCCCTATATAATGTGCAAGGTCGGCGGCATAAAATAAGATACTATCCGCATTCTTCAGCTTAAAGGCATTAACCAGGTTTTCTTTCATTATCATTATATAATAAGGAACATATCCATATTTGAGAAGCGTATCGCGAGAATAAATTTCAATTGCCTTATCAAATTGAAGAGGCATTTTCCAGGCGGCAGAATCACCAAATGGTTCGAGGTCAATAAAATGTTTGGGAGCCTCGGAAGGGTCATCATTTCTTCGTTGGTCGGGCCGAACAGAATGTTTAACGATATATTCCATATGCTTATAAAAAAAGGGCTGCATAGATTTGGGCAACTGGTATATGGCCAATTGATTCACGGTTCGGTGAACCAAAAAACCCCAACTGGTTAGTACCATAGTAACAGAAAAAACAATAAGCATCCGGGCAATTAATCTCATACCGAAAAATTTGAAGCGAAATTGCACTAAAAAATCGTTTATTTATTATTTAAGAGGGTTGTCTTAAAAAATGTTCCGGCGTTGTAACAAAACGACAGAAAATGATACTAACAAAGAAATATAAGAAAAACGATAAAAATACTAACACCAATTAACTAGTTTTGAAAACTAAATATGTTATTTCATGAATGTACTGGAAGTTCATAATCTCAAAAAATATTATGCTACCCAAAAAGCAGTGGACGATGTAAGTTTTTCTCTGGCACCAGGAAGCATCTTTGGCTTGCTGGGCCCAAATGGAGCAGGAAAAACAACACTCATTCGCATGATTACAGGAATTTTTTTCCCGGATGAAGGGCAAATACAATTAAATGGGAAGAAATTTGACCCGCTGAATGATATTTTACAAATTGGTTATATGCCAGAAGAAAGAGGACTGTATAAAAAAATGAAAATAGGGGAGCAGGCTGTATACCTTTCTCAATTAAAAGGGTTAAGTAAATCGGTAGCTACGGAAAGAGTAAAAGAATGGTTTGTAAAATTTGAAATGCAAAGTTGGTGGAATAAGAAAGTAGAGGATCTAAGCAAGGGAATGGGCCAGAAGCTTCAGTTTGTTACTACCGTTTTACATCAACCTAAATTAATAATACTCGATGAACCCTTTAGTGGCCTTGACCCCGTAAATACAAACTTGATCAAAGATGAAATTTATAAACTTGCACAAAATGGCGCCAGTATTATTTTCAGCACTCATCGTATGGAACAGGTAGAAGAAATTTGTGACCATATTATTTTAATGAATAAGGGTCGTAAAATTTTAGATGGTACTGTTAAAGAAGTAAAACAACAATTCAAAGAAAACCTTTACAGCATTGGTTTTGAAAAACTCCCAATCATTCCGGAAACTAATACTTCTTTTGAAATTATTGGCCGTAAGGAGAATAGTTTGATACTAAAAATTAATGAAGGATATGGACCCAAAGACGTATTGCAGTTTTTTCTCCAGCAACAACAAAACATTCTTTCTTTCCAGGAAATTTTACCATCCTTGAATGATATTTTTATTAAACTGGTAGAAGGAACACCTCTTGCCCGCCAATTCGAAAAAATAACTGCTTAATTTTTTTTATGAATAAAACCTGGATCATAGCCCAACGCGAATTTTCTACGCGGGTAAAAAAGAAAACATTTCTTCTAACCACTATACTATTACCTCTTATTATTTTTTTCTTTTATGGAATGATTATTTATTTCAGCGTAAAAGGATCGGATAATTACAAAGTTGCCATTGTAGACAATGCAAATGTATTTAAGGGTAACCTGCCAGGTAAAAACGGCGAAATTATTTTTGAATTTACCAAGGAGGATACAGCGGTACTCAACAATAAATCAGAAAAAAAACAAATTGATGGATACCTGATCGTACCAGTTGATTATAATCTTCAGAATAACCAACCCCTTGAATTCCGTTCGAATAAGTCGGTGGGAATAGTGACAAGGGATAACATTCAAAAAAGGATAAATAAAGAGTTGGAAGAAAAAAGATTTGTTTCTCAAAACATATCCAAAGAAAAGTTTGACAGCCTGCGAAAAGAAACTCAAATCGAATACAGGGGTTTAGATGGCAATGTAGAAAAACAATCAAAGGCTGGATTAAGTTATGCAGTTGGTTTTATATCTGGGTTTCTTATCTATATAATTCTTTTTATTTATGGTACAATGGTCATGCGGGGTGTTATGGAAGAAAAAGTAAGTCGCATTGCTGAAGTCATCATTAGCAGTGTTAAGCCTTTTCAATTAATGATGGGAAAGATTTTTGGTATAGGAGCGGTTGGATTACTGCAGTTTATTATCTGGGCAACATTGATTACGCTGCTACAGGTATTAATTCCTTTATTGGTACCTGGAGTTGCTGAGCAAATGCAATCGCAGGCCATGCAACCCGGAATGCAAGGTGCACAAATGGCAAATAGTGGCGGTGCTATGACGGAAATTTTAAAGAATTTAAATCTGATTAACTGGCCATTGATTTTAGGAAGTTTTATATTTTACTTTTTAGGCGGCTACTTATTATACTCGTCCCTTTTTGCGGCAGTAGGCAGTGCTGTTAATGAAGATCCGCAGGATGCGCAAAGCCTTGTTTTACCGATTACCATGCCTATTATTTTTGCAATTGTAATTATGATGAAAGCCGTAAACGATCCGAACAGTAATCTCGCTGTATTTGGTAGCCTCTTCCCGCTTACCTCCCCTATTGTAATGATGGCAAGAATAGCCCACGGTGTTCCCGAAGGTGTACCACTATGGCAGTTATTATTAAGTGGGGTATTATTAATTACCGGATTTATGGCTACAACCTGGGTAGCAGCAAAAATTTATCGAACTGGTATTTTATTATACGGTAAAAAAATAACGTGGAAAGAAATGTCGAAGTGGGCCTTTCGAAAAAGTTGATCAGTGGTTGAAAAACGAATGGTAGATTCAATTGTTTTTTAAAAAATATGATTTGATATAACCTGTTCGATTTCCTTAGCATTGTATCCTCCATTCATTATTCATTATTCACTTTTCCAATCATCTGTTAAATTTTCCCCAATCGGATGAGCGGTGCAACATATTACGAAGTTCATCGTATATTTATACGAAGAGTATCGTAATCATATCATCAAATTAATTAGCCATGAACACCAAACCACTCCGCTTTAAACCTATTATTGCCTTTACAGCAATTCCCTTATTAATAATACTGGCAGCATGGGCTGGCAATCCTCAAAATCTTTCTTCTAAATCGATAAACACTACGGATACCATACCTAATAGTAAGGATTTAAAAGAAAAAAAACTACTGGCCGAGCGTGACCTCGACAAAGAAATCAAACAGTTAGATCAGGCAAAAAAGCAATTGGAAGAATTAAGGCACCAGGATTGGGATAAAATAAAAAAAGAAGTAGAAGAATCTTTAAAAAATATTGACCTCGATAAAATGCGACTAGAGGCTGAAAAAGCGATTAAAGAAATTGATGTTGCCAAAATAGAAAAAGAAGTAGAATTAGCTATTCAAAAAATAGATTTGGAAAAAATTGAAAAGGATATTGAAAAATCGTTAGAGGATATTGATGTAAAAGCATCCTTAAATAAGGTGCGGCAGGAGCTTCAAAACGCAAAAATTGAAATTGAACAGCAATTGAAAAATAAAGAATGGCGCAAAGAAGTACAACAGGAATTAAAGAAAATAAATACTCAAGAAATTAAAAAAGAGTTAGAAAATGTGCACATTGAAATGCAAAAAGCGAAGCTTGAAATAGAGAAGGAAATGAGTAATCTATCAAAAGAACTTGAAAAAGGCAGAGCAGAAATTAATAAAGCCAAAGAGGAATTGAAAAGCTACCAGGAAATGATATACGAAATGGAAAAAGAGGGGCTTTTGAATACTAAAGAGGATTATAAAATTGAATACAACAATGGCGTACTTATTATAAATAACAAAAAACAAACAGCAGACACAATCGCCCGGTATAAAAAATATTTTAAAAAGGAAAAGATCACCATCACGAAAGAAAACAATGAATTTAATCTGGATGTAGATTAGAAAGTATGTTTTCTCATGTCTGTTAGTAACACGGGGCTGTTCTCAGCCCTGTTCTTTTTTATAGGAGATAATACTTTTCGAAATTGTGAGTTCGTACGGACGTTCAGTTTCAGATTGAATTATGGAAGAATTTAATAGTAGTTGATAGTAGCGTCTGTAACTGAGAAGATATTATAATTATAAAAAAAGCGAATGGATCGGCTATTCGCTTTAATTATTAAAAAATTTTATTAATCTCCATCCAACATTCGAAACAACTGGTGAAATACACCTGCATCATCATCTTCTTCAATATCCAGGTTTAATTTCAACGTTACGCCCTCTTTGATAAGTATGCCTTCTTTTTTAAAGGTTCGATAACCCTTCTTCTCCATAACGATGGTAACTTCACCAGGAACCAGTTGGGTTGTTTTGAAATTACCGGAAGCATCTGTCGTAAATTCTTTTTTATCCTGACCTTTCCCAGAAATAAATACAGTTACACCCTGAACTGGTTTTTTACTTTCTATATCCGAAATGGTACCGCTAATTGAAGGATCTCCTTTCTTATCATTTACTTCGCCATTCGCCTTTGCTAATAAAGACGTAGTAATAATAAAGAAAGCAACAATAAATTTTTTGGAATGTCTCATAGCCTGGCTTTTTCCTGATTTAAAATATCCTGCCGCACATTCGAACAGTTTCTTTGTAAAGGACAATTGGGAATAGACAATTGTTGCATTAACCTCATAAAGCTACGAATTAAGGAGATGTTTAAAAAAATATGAATGAAAAATAATGGTAAAATATTAGGATTCACCAAGGTCTATCTCCGTATTATCACCAATATTTAAACTGCGGCTTTCCCCTTTTACTTCCGTATCACTTCCAATCAACGAATGTGTTAAAACTATATCATATAAATGCGCAAACGAGCCAATAATGGAATCTTTTACAATCGAATAATTAATAGTTGTTTTTTCTCCAATGGTAACATTTGGTCCAATAATAGAATTCTTAATATCGCAGCCTGCGCCAATGCTTACCGGGTGAACGATAATGGTATTTTCAAAATTTGGTCCATCGGCAATTACTCCCCCAAATTTTTTCATCAGAGTAGCGTTTGACTCTAAAAGTGTTTCTTTTTTGCCGCAATCGAACCAATTTTCTACTTTGAAAGATTGAAATTGAGCTCCATTTTGAATCATACATTCAATGGCATCAGTAATACTAAATTCGCCATGGCTCATCAACTGATTGCGAATATTATTCTCAATACAATTAAAAAGAGAGGCGGTTTCTTTAATCCGGTAGATACCCACAAGCGCCATATTACTTTTAGGTATTTGGGGTTTTTCTACAACTTTTCCGATAAACCCATCTTCTCCAATTTCTGCAACTCCAAAATTCCGCGGATCATCTACTTTCTTTAGCCCAAGGGCCGAGTAAGGCATTTCTAAAACAGCTTTTACATCGTATTCACAAATAGTATCTCCCAATACTATAAAAATCTCATCATTACCTACAATATCCCGGGTTAGTTGAATTGCATGACCGATTCCATGCCGATCGGATTGCTGTACGAAATGTACTTTCAGATCTGGATATTTTTCATAAACATAATCTTTGATCTTTTCACCCAGGTAGCCAATAATAAATACAAATTCATGGATTCCCGCATCTCTAAGCTGATCTACAATGATACTCAGGATGGTTTTGCCCGCTAACGGAATAAGCGCCTTGGGTTGCGTATATGTATGAGGACGCAGTTTAGTACCGGCGCCTGCCACGGGGATTATTGCTTTCATGTAGAATATCCGCCATAAGCGGATGGTTTAAATGTAACTTACTTAACCACGTATTTAAAAAATAGTTTTACAATATTGATTGCTTTTTTCGCTCCGGCACTTAGTTATGATCGCCTGCATAAAAGCGAACGAAAATAGCACTTTTTAGAGCAAAGAAAAACTTTAGGTACAAATCACCCATCTTGTCCGGTTCAGCCTTAATTTTGCGCAGTTATTAAGTGTTGCTTTGATAGTTCGCTTATTATCTATTGCTGCGCTACCCTCATTCAAAAGGTATTAAACCGGGAGGGGGTTGGTAACATTTCAAATCTAATTAGCAAATAAATACCCTGTAAGGGTTTCACGTTTATGCAAAAAGACAATATAATATTCGACCTTATTCAAAAGGAATTAGAACGCCAGCGGTATGGTATTGAATTGATAGCTTCTGAAAATTTCGCATCGTTGCAAGTAATACAGGCAATGGGAACGGTACCCAACAATAAGTACGCAGAAGGCTATCCGGGAAAACGATATTATGGTGGTTGCGAAATCGTAGACCAAATTGAAACACTGGCCATTGAGCGACTTAAACAAGTATTTAACGCCAGTTGGGCAAATGTGCAACCTCACAGTGGGGCACAAGCGAATGGAGCCGTTTTTTTAGCAGTGATGAAACCGGGTGAAAAAATATTAGGCCTTGATCTTAGTATGGGAGGGCACCTTACACATGGAAGCCCGGCTAATTTTAGTGGAAAAACTTACCAGGCTCTGCACTATGGAGTTACTAAAAATGGAATTATTGATTATGAACAGTTAGAAAAAACTGCTCTGCAAGAAAAGCCAAAGATGATCATTTGTGGTGCTTCTGCCTATAGCAGAGATTGGGATTATGCACGCATTCGAGCTGTAGCCGATAAAGTAGGTGCCGTGGTATTAGCAGATATTGCTCATCCGGCCGGTTTAATTGCTTCAGGTTTATTAAATGATCCATTCGATCATTGTCATATCATCACTTCAACTACTCATAAAACGCTTAGGGGTCCCCGTGGTGGAATTATTGCACTGCGCCACGATTTCGAAAACCCCTGGGGCATTAAAGACCCAAAAGGAAATTTGAGGCCGATGAGCCAGTTGCTCGACCTGGCTGTTTTTCCCGGTACTCAAGGCGGTCCTTTGGAACATGTAATTGCAGCAAAAGCTATTGCCTTTGGTGAAATTTTATCGGAAGATTTTAAGTCCTATGGAAAACAGGTAATCAGCAATGCTCAATCAATGGCAAAAGCGTTTGTATCGCGCGGTTATAATCTTATTAGCGAAGGAACAGATAATCATTTAATGTTAATAGATCTTCGAAACAAGAATATTACCGGAAAAAAAGCTCAGGAAACGTTGGATAAAGCCCATATTACTTTAAATAAAAACGCTGTTCCGTTTGATGATAAATCACCCTTTGTAACCAGCGGTATCCGGGTTGGGGTTCCCGCAATTACTACAAGAGGTATGAAAGAGGTGCATATGGAAACCGTGGTAGACATGATTGATAAAATTTTGATGAACGCCGATGATGAAAATTTAATTTCATCGGTCAAAACAGACGTCGGAATGTTTATGAAACAGTTTCCTTTATATCCAGAATTAGGATAAAAAATAATTGCTACTGAGTACATGCCATCTTTGAAAGGATGGCTTTTTTGTTTTAAGACCAATACCCACTTTGTTGTATATAAAAATTAATTTATTCATGTACCTTAATGTATTATTTATTTTAAATCTATCTTATGTCACTTGATAAACTGATACTAACCAATAAAAAGGCACTACAAAAAAAATACAAGAACGATTTTCTTTCAATAGAGGCCCTGTTAAAGAAATTAGTGGATGCCGACAAGAGCAAAGGCCTTACCTGCAAATATATATTTCTAGACGACGGCCCTTCGATGAAATCATGTAAAGCCCGCCTGGTTACATCAACAACGAACCAACGTCAAAATAAGAATGCCATCGATGATTTATTTCACTTTTATACTCCTGACTATATTTTAATTTTTGGTGCTCAGGATATTATTCCTTTCCAATCGCTGGTCAATGATAACTATATAGCTACAATGAGTAACCGAGATAGTGACGATGATGACGATGAACGAATGATTGACAGCGATCTTCCTTATGCTTGCGAAACGGCGTATAGTCCAAACAAGCGCGTTCAAAATTATATAAATCCATCACGGGTGGTAGGTCGTTTACCCGATTTACCTGGAAAAGCAGATCTTAATTATGTTTCAACAATCATTACAACTGCAATTCAATGGAAGCCTTTGACAACATTCCCTAAAAATCTTTTTTCGCTTACAACGGCTACCTGGGATAAAATAACCGAGCGTATTATTTTGGAAGCTGTAGGACATAATCATAAATCAATGGTATCGCCGCCACGTAAAGAGGGTCAATGGAAGAAGGCTGATTTATCTCCCCTGGTTCATTTAATAAACTGTCATGGCGGAGAATTAGACGCCCGATTTTGGGGTCAGGATGCTAAAACACAGGAAGTGGAACCCGCCGCTATCAATAGCAACGATGTAACTAAGAAAATCAGAAAAGGTACAGTAGCTGTAATGGAATGTTGTTTTGGAGGTCAGCTCTATAAACCAAATCCAGCGATTGAGCTTCCTATGAGTATTTGTAATAGCTATTTATTGAATGGAGCTATCGGATATGTGGGAAGTAGTTGTTCTGCGTTTGGCGCTGTTAATGGTGAAAAATTTTTATACAATGCGGACCTTATCGCTAAATACTTTCTTCGCCATCTTTTAAATGGATCATCAATTGGTAGAGCTTTTTTAGAAACCCGACAGGAATATTTCTCTAAAAATAATCAACCCGATCCAATCGATTATAAAACCCTGGCACAATTTAATCTCGCAGGTGACCCCTCCTTGCATTTTTACAGAATCCAGGAAATGACACCCAAAACAACAGGTTCTCAAAATGGAAATACTCTTTACTTTACTCCCAACAGAAAGGGAAGACGAGCTCAGTTGGAAATTAAAGCGGGCGAATTAATGAATACCGTTAGTTCATTAAAAGAAGTTAAACCAACAAAAAATAAGATACTTAAAACTGAAATTGAAACAATACTTCGAAAAAATAAATTGAATTCAACAGATAGGGGTAAAACATTCGAAATTCAATTACCTGATATTATCCGAAGAGGAAAAGGTTTACGAAAGTCAAAATCAGCTTCCAGTGCAATTGACCTTAAATACTCCGTTTATAG
>JANNEK010000013.1:0-13960 GCA_031378605.1 Chitinophagaceae bacterium
CCTGATTGTATACCTAATTGCCAGGCTCCCAAACCAATTGCTGAAACGGCGGGTGATTCTTTAATGAGTTGATTGTATTTCATATGCTGATGGATGAATTGATGCGAAGGATAAAGATAGATTGTATGATGATCCACTGCGTTGCTGTGTTCTCTTTATCTGCTTTATGGTTGCAGTATGGATGTTTTACGCCGTAATTGCTGTTTGTACTGAGCTCTGAGTTTATCGAAGAGTCGAAGTATCACCAACCGCGGCGTGCAACTTCACTGGTGTATTGTTGCTGTTTACCCTATTTCTTCCTTAATTTTTTCTTCCAGCTTCTTAAATTCTTCATACTGCTTTTTAGGGTCTCTGGGAAGTCTTGTATTTTCTACACTTCGGGTGTAATTCGTAATGGCATCAAACATGAGTGAGGCATTTTTGATTAAAGCAATATGATAATCACTTGCAGTCTCAGAAAGCAAACAAACTATTTCACCCTGTTCATCTGTAACAACCCCTTTTTTAATTTCCCATTGCATAAATTAAAATTTTGGTCTAAAGTAAGTTTTTAAAAAGTTGTAAAGACCCCTTCTCCATTCATTTGGTTGGTGGAAAAAAACACCAACCGTGGCGTGCTGCTTTTTATTGAACACCCGCAAGGGCGGATGGTTTTGTTGATTAAAGGAAATCTTTAGTTGGTAGAACAAAACATCAAATCAATCTTGTTGCTTTTCGGACCACCGTTTAAGCGAATTTAGAGGTATATACTTTGCAATAAATCCTCAAATGGCTTGTTGTTTACCAATTTTTTATTTTCGTCAATTATATTAATAAAGGCCAAAGAGCAGTGATTGAAATATTGTTCATCGTCTTTCATTTTTCTTGAATTGGATAATTCAAAATGTAAGTATGAACCTTCGCAGGTTTCATGAGTACCCGGATAAAGCAAAAAAGATTTTTCTGCATTCCATAAAAGATTGTACACAAACATTTGCTTCAAATCATCATCGCCGGGGCGGTTGTCATCAATTATTTTCCATTTGGTATCAAGAATAATAGTCTTGCCATTTTTTTTGATTACAATATCGGGGCGGACTATTTTAGGAAAATTATCCTTTGTATTGTACCAAAACTCTCTTGTGTTTTGCCGGGATAAATGCACTCCCTCACCTGCTGATTTTACTAATCTTCGATAAACAAACTCTTCCCAGAGTTTATTCATATCAAACATAACGGCTATTACATTTTCAGTACCACCTGTTATATCGGGACGATAATTCAGCAATAGCATTTTACTTATTATCAAAGCTTCTTTATATCGTTCTGTCTTTCTGTCGAAAACGAGTTTATCAAAAGTGGAAGCCGTTACCTTACAGTCTGGCATTTCAGGAAAATCGAGTAAGAGCCTGTTTGCCTTATCCGTTACGGAAGTATTGCTGCTGATTGCCGTTATCAGGCAAAGCGTTTTGTATAATAACTGGTTGAAAATATTAGTACGATTGTATTCGGTATGCCGTTCATAAAACCGCTCCTGGTGAATAAGATTGTGAGAGATATTTTTCGAAAACAACAACTGCCCTTTCATGGCCAGTGAGTTGCCTTCTGTTTTTTTGTATTTCTTTACTAATCCTTCATGCAACAGTTTCTGTGTTTGTTCGAGGAAAAGCTCTAAATATATTTCAAGAATGGAATTGCTTTTAAGATTTAAACTAGCATTGTCAACATGGCTTACTTGTAACAACCGGCATTCTTTCAGCATCTTTAGTAATACATCATGCCAGCCCTGTCTATTTTCAAAATCTTTAGTATCCAATTTGTCTACCGCCAAATTTACTGCCGTAGTTTTTTCTCTGTCTGTTTTAGGTAACACTTCAATCGTTAAGTTACCGGCCTGTATTACACCCACATAATTGGTAAACTGTATTCCTTTATTTAAAATCCGGTAATACTCTATGCGGCTGGTTTCTTTTTTATTTTGCTGCTCCTGGTAGCGGCACAGAGCTTCCCAGTGTTTTTGTTTGAAAGGTTTTGTATCATCATAATACAACTTTTCAAACTCTGCAACCCGTATGGTGTTTTTATTGGCCAATATTATTGATAAATAGATATAAAGTCACTGGCTTGGAGTTGGGAAGAGTCTTTCAATGTATAGATAATTTTATCTGCAAAGTCGGCTGACAATTCATCGTCAAATTTTGCAAATTGTTTACCTACCGGTTTTGATTCCACAAATGCCTTGCCTAACACCAACCCAATCTTTGCATAGTCATTGTAGAAAAACTCCTGCAATAGTGGCAATATTTTATTTTTAAAAGCCGATTGTAAGTCTCTTAGACTATAAACGTTCATTAGCCAGGCATGTCCTATCATATGATCTTTTGTAAGCAATATTTCAAGTCTTGCATTTATAATAGAAAGAATTTTATCTAATTGTATCCCATTCCCAAATGTTACAACTCCTTTAAATAAAATCGACGGATCTTCCTTAATCCATTTATTCAATTCATCGTAGTCATAGCTTTGATCTAGATCGCTATACTTTTTTTTATCTTTTTCCATTGCAGTAAACTCGATAAACAACTGCTCTATTTCTTTCCATTTTTGAAATGGCTTATCTTCTCTGATATCCCAATTATCTGCCCATAGCCTTTGCAATTGATGCAAAGGGCTAAGTAGTTCGGGTTTTGATTTAATTTCATCAAATACAAATCTTCTCCTTAATGCAGTATCCAATGCTTCTACACTTCTGTCTGCTGTATTCATAGTACCAATAATATATAAATTAGGTGGTACTGAAAATGCCTTCTTACTATAAGGCAGTGTTGCTGTCAATGCTTCTTCCTTGCCGGTTCTTTTATCTTCTTCAATTAATGTAATCAACTCACCAAATATTTGTGATACATTTCCCCGGTTGATTTCATCAATAATCAGTACATAATTTTTTATCTTGTTGTCAACTGGTACTGCATTACCTGTTCTTACTAAAAATTCTTTCTTCAATCCCCGCTTATCCAGCTTATAAATACTCTGTTGCGAAAACTGGCGGTCATATATTTCTTCATACGGAAGTTCAACGCCTGTCCATAGCCATTCCACTTTCCGGAATTGGTGTACCTGTAACCCTTCAACATTTTTAAACTCATAATTACCGGTAATTTTTCCTATGGCCCTGAACTGCAGATTACCGTAACTCACAATAACATAATCACCTACTTTGGCATAATGTATAAAATAATTCAATGCCTGTGCAGAAAATTTTTCCAGTTGGCCCGGCACCATTTGCTGAATATCCGTTTCGCTGAGGCCAGTAAAATTATTTGCATCGCCCCGGCCTATAGCGATATACCCATTATTGATACACCATTCATATATCTGGTCATCATCAGGATTGCTGGTATCTCCCAACGACATTTTATAAAAACTTGCTTTTTGAAACTCATCCTCTGAAATTGAGAACCCTGTTTCTTTTACTTCCGGCACTTTGCTTGCCTTCTCACAAAGCCTTTTAAATATCCCATCTTTAATCTCATATTTCAGAAACTCGTCTTCTATTTTTGGTTCTACTGGTTTTATTCCTTCAATAAAATCTTCATAACTCATACTTTGATGAAACGTAATAAACTCAATCTGGCCATCTTTTACCAATCGTTCATACTCTGCTTTCAACTGCTCCCGGTTAGAAGTTGCAACAGCAAACTGTGGGTTGGCAATAGCTACCGACTTATTGATTGTATGGTAGGTTTTACCAGTGCCGGGCGGACCGTAAAGGATTGTGTTAAGTGATGGCATAATTAACTTCTTTTTTATGTATGGTTCTTCTTTCTCATTTGCTACGGTTTCATTTTCTTCTATATATTCTTCATTATTATTTTGCCACGCAGCATAAGAAATTTCATAAAAAGGTTTCTGAAATTTCGTTTTCATTTCCTCTAAAACAGAAAGGTAATCAGGTAGCGTTTCCACTTCGGCATTGATTCCATTTTCTTCCAGATAATTTTTATGTACATCTATTGGATAGAACAAAGTTGGATTAAGCCAGTATAGCCCTTGTGATAATTTTGCCAGCTTCACTTTTGGAAGTGCAAGCACTCCCATAAATGTTTGGCTATTCAGTTTCCCTTTTATCGCTTCTTCTGCCATTTGCCAAAGCAAATCCATCACCCCTTGCCCTCTATCCTTTTCATACTTGCCAAAATACCACAGTGCCATAGCCTGTGCAGATGGAACACCATTATAATCTTGTGGAAGTTCGCTTTTAAAACCAACCAGTTCCTTCAGTTTCCTGAAATACTCAGTTCTGTTTCCATCATTTTTAATTTTCATGAAAAAAGCAAAAAATGTAAAAGGGTCCATTACGGTCAATGGTTTTCTTCCTTTATTGTCTTCATCTTCCAGGTTGGAATCAAAACCAATTTTTCGCAAAATTTCACAAAGCTCTGGCTGCCGGTGACGATAAGGTAATATCCACAGAGCTATTTCTTTAAACAAAGGAAGCCATGAAAACATAAGCTATTATTTATTCTATTTTAAATTTCTCGTACACCTCTTTACTCATCCACTCACTATTACCTTCTACTATGCAAGCTTCTTCGTAAGGCAACTTGTAAAGCTTATAAATCAGTATGTCAATTTCAGATTCAATCTTTGAGGTATTGGCTTTGGGGTCGTTCTGTTTTATTCTTGAAATACTATCAACGTATGAACTAATTTTTTCAATTACAATGTCTGGAACCACTTTTGGTATCGGAATTTTCTTTAAATCATTTGTATTTATCTTAGGGTATACTTTTCTAACTAAATTAATATTTGAAACGGTCAGATTATATCCAGTCAGTTTCGAATTAATTAAACCAAGCAAAAACTTTAGTGGTAAATAGGGTGTTTTTGAAGCTGCGAGAACATTAAAAGAATCAGTATTATTGACAAAAGTTTCACTATTGTTACCTTGAGGAATATAACATGCTTTTAATTTTTTGTTCTTTTTATCAAAAATTCTACTTACAAGAATATGCTCGTTTATATATATCTCTTTTTCTCTTGGACAATGAAGATTATCACCCCATTTTAAATAAGTCTTACTCCAAACAAAGTTAAAAGGTTGAATATCGCCACAAGGAACAAATGGTAAGTAGGATTTATCTATTTTAGTATTAGAGTGATAGATACGTTTTTTTATTGACTCTTTATTGAGGGCCGGAATCCCTTTGCCTACTGCATATTCTTGGGTACCAATTCTGACTTTAAATTTTTTATTTTCCTTTTCTTCTAAAAAAATCACATCAGACTCAGCATTTAATACATTTTCCTTTAGTTGTACTTTATAATCATTGGACTCTAATATTTGAGTTGTTCGACTAACTGGCCAAGACCTCTTTTCAACTTCATGTAGTCTCTCTTTAATATTGGTGTTTTCGCTTAATGTTATCAGCTCAACCGATGTTGAATTATTGACTTTAAGTATACATGTGAAGACTACAGTATCAACAACTGGAGGGACATCTGCCATACTCTCGAAAATTTGATGTGTAAAAAGTAAATGTTTGACAGTGTTCTCTACTAATAAAACTTTACGTAAATTTTTAGTACTAGTAATACTTAACCATGTATTGGGGACAATTAAAGTAATATTTCCATTTTTCTTTGTCAATCTTAGACTTTTCTCTATAAAGTATGAGTAAGTGTTTGAAAGCCTCTTTTTTGATAAAGTATAATCAAGGTTTAACTCGTTATGGTCAACAGCTGCTCCATATGGTGGATTTGCAATTACAATATCAAATCCAGTGTGGGCTTTAGCAACATTGATTTTATTCATCACTTCTGGAAAATCTATTTTCCAATCAAAGAAATCTAACAAAGCATCTTTGCTTTTTTTAATTGCCTCAAGAGAATTTATTGTTCGATTGAAATCTCTAGTTTTTTCAAGAATTTCTTCCCTTTTATTTAACTCCTTTTCTGTTGCCATCATACTAAGCTGTACATTGTTTTCTTCTTCATGCTTTAAACGGCTAAGAGTAAGCTGGTTTACTAATACAGTAATTTTCAAATCCCTTATTTCCTTTTGCAATTTCCTTTTGTCTACGGCAGGTTGTTTAAAATACAAATGTTGTTTATGCTGAAGCTCATATAACTTAAGCTCCTGCTCTTTTATAATTCCTTTTGTTTTTTCGACAGCTTTCCCCATATGTATATTCCAATCAATGTCTATGAATTTATCTTCAAACTTGCTTAACAAGCTGTTACCCACTACAATCTTGTAATCTAGATTAGGTAATGGTTTTGGAGATTCTTCGTCAACCACCAAGCTTAACCAAAACCTAAGCCGAGCTATGTCAACTGCCCCTTTTTCTATATCTACTCCATATATACTGTTCTTTATTATTTGCTCTTTAACTTTAGCTGGATTCCATTCATTGTTTAATTTCCATATATCAGAAGCCACATCTCTACTCGCCCAGAATAAGGTTTCTACCAGCATAAATATTTCCATCAATAACCCCATAGGAAAGGCACCGGAGCCAATGGCAGGGTCGCAAATTTTTACTTCCTTCAATGCTTTTAAAATGGCTTCATCATATTCTATAATATCAGCCGCCTCATGCTGCAGTACCAGTTTCTCAATAGCGGTTCTTGCTACCAGTTCTTTGGCAGTATTGTTTTTTTGCTCCAGACTTAGTTGTCCTTTCTTATCAGCATTGCCAAAAAAAGCTGCCTGTTGTTTACCCAACTCTGTATAACTTTCTGTTGGCTGCGGGTTTAATTTGGTATATAAATATTCTATCAAACTTTCCCGGCACATATAGTGCACTATTTCTTTGGGTGTGTAAAAGGCACCTTTGTCTTTATTATCTTCCAGCAGGTTTTCAAAAATATGGCCCAGCATTTCCGGGTCTACGGCCACGGTATGTTCATCCGGGCTGTCTTCATATACCGTAAAGTTGTACTGATCAAAAAAATGAAACAAGTTTTTAAATAAGTCAGCCGGAAATACGACCATGTCGGTTTGCGGCTCATCATCATCAAACAAACCACCATTTAGGTAAGGTATTTTTAATTTTTCATAGCCAGGTTTTGTAAACAAGGAGCCGTCAATAGCAAATAACTCGTTTTCTCTTTTTTCGTCATTTAGGGTTTTGAAGTAAAGCGGAATTAATACTGATGGATAGAAAGTTTCCTTACTGTTGCAATCATTAAATAAATTACTTAAAAAATTTTCATCTCCCTCTCCCCATGCACCATTTTCAGGCACGCCCAACCATCCTTTCTTTTCAAGGAAATAGAGAAATACAATTCGCCCCAGCATTTTCTTTATAAAATCTCTTGCTGATTTTTCGTTTGATTTAAAAGCAGGTGAGTGTAATAGTGGATGAGCGGCACCTGCTGCTTTATTGTTTTCGTCCTTCCCTGTCAGATATTTTGTAAAATAGCCGTATTGCTTTCTGTATTCATTAAAGAAAGCTTTACTCATTGTCTCTACATTGAAAGCATCTTCGAGTGCTTTTAATGTAACTCCTTTGCCAAACAAATCATCGGTTGTGCTAATGGAGGCAAATCTATCCGAGGCTGTCTTGCAACGTTCCCCATCTCCAAGCAAATAGGTATATCTTTTAGAATCTGTTTTCTTTATTTCCCTTTTCTCGGTTTCTTTATTCCATCTTGATATTTCACTTACATAGCTGAACCGCCATTTTTTATCCTGCACAAATACTACAAAAGCAGCATCTACATCAATTTTGTATACTTCTCTGAGTAAATCACGGAGTCCTACTTTATTACGTTCCAGTTTTACTCCTTCATTAACCGTTATTTCATAAATGCCAATTTCCCTTCCTTCTTTTGTTATCAGTTTACCGATAACAAAATATTCGGTTGCTATTTTTTTATATCCTACGTTGCTTTTTAATTTAACACTACTCGGATTACTGTATAGTTCTTTCACACCAAGATTTTTTCTTAGTACATTAATCCAATCTTGTCGTTTGTAAGGCTTTTCAAATATCTTTTTTAAATCGGTGGCTGAAAACATGGTAAAAGTTAGGAGTTTGGTTTAATGTCTTTCAGTTCTTTTTCAATCTGTTTTATGGTAGGCAGTTTGCCTTTCATTTTGCCGGGTATGGATTCGGTGAGCTGGTATTCGCTTACACCAATAGGTTTGCCTATATTTTTTAACGAATACTCCACTATCAGCTTTCCGGCTTTTTTGCAAAGCAGTAAACCAATAGATGGCTGGTCTTCTTTGCTTTTCAATTGGGCATCCACAGCAGACAGGTAAAAGTTGAGCTTGCCTGCATACTCCGGTTTAAAGTTATCAATCTTTAGCTCCACCACCACATAGCAGTGGAGTTTGGTATGGTAGAACAAGAGGTCTAGAAAGAAATCTTCTTTATCTACTACCAGTAATTGCTGGCGGCCAATAAAGGCAAAGCCTGCACCGAGTTCCAATAAAAATTTTATTAAATGGTCGGTCAAGGCTGTTTCCAAATCCCGTTCGCTGGCTTCTTCACCCAGTTGCAAAAAATCGAAGTTGTAGGGATTTTTTAATAGTTCGTTGGCAAGGTCGCTTTGTGGTTTTGGTAAGGTGTATTCAAAATTAGTAAGGGCTTTGCCTTTTCGTTTGTATAAGCCGCTTTCCATTTGGTGTACGAGTACAGAGCGGCTCCAGTTGTGTTGGGTGGTTTGTTCTATGTAAAAGAGAGCTTCTTCTATTTTTTTACATTTAGTAATGATTTGCAAATGATGGCCCCAGGGAATGGTGGTTAAAAAAGCCGGTATTTGGTCAACAGGTTGTTGACTAAATTGTGCCACAACTTGTGGCAGTTTTTTCTTAGGCTTTTGTCCAACAGGTTGTTGGACTATTGGTGCAACAGCTTGTTGCACTGTTCTGTTCGTTTCAATTAGTGCAACAGCTTGTTGCACTAATTCAGGTTTAGACCAGAAATCAACAAATCTTTTTGCATAAAAGAGATTCCTTCTTGAAAACCCTTTTACATCCGGAAATTCAGCAGATAAATCCTTTGCCACTTGTTCAACTAATTTATCTCCCCAACCTGCATTAGTTTCCTTATCAAGTATTTCATTACCTATGTCCCAGTATAAAGCCAGCAATTCTGCATTTACTTTCAATGCTGCTTTTATCTGCGCAGAACGTACCCGTTCTTTCAGTTGCAGCAGCCATTGTTTATATGCTTTGTCCGATTTTGCCATTTACGGGGTAAAAGTTTCAGAAATGATGATATCGGGTTCGTCAGTTATTTCAATAGGCAGTTCACTTAGCAGGGCTTCTGTATCCTCATCGTCCGAAGGCATTTCTGCATATTTTACCGCCATTGATAAAATAAGGTTATGTGCTTTCGCATCATTCAGTTGACCTTTTTCAGTTTTCAATCTTATTTTATTTATTTCTGTGGCCAGGTTGGTGAAAGTTCCTTTATCGAGTAATAATAAAATCCGTTCGCAAGCCTGCCTGAATTTTTCATCAGAGCTTTCTGCTTTTTCTGTACGTAAAAATTTTTTGGACCGGTTGGTGAGTGCATCGGCCTGTTCGCCGGAAATAGTATCTGTATTTTGAATCAATAATTCTTCTTCAAATTTTTTGACAGCCCGGTACACCTGCTCATGATGGTAGTCGGGCAGTTTTTCTGCTATCTCTGATACCGTAGCTTCAAATAAACCGGCTGCTTCTATAAAGCTTAATGGCTCGGATTGTTTGGGAGATACTTTATAGAATTCCATTTTATAATCCGATTTCAGAAAAACCAATGAGCTTTCATTAACTCCTTTCTTCTTTGCATCTTCCGGATTCCTGGCCGTTCTGGCCCGCAGGGGTAATTTGGCAATGCGTTTAAATTCTTTTTCGTTTTTAATTTTAAAGTCCCGGATGAATTCTAAATATTTTAATCGTTTGTCTTCATCTTCCGGCAGGCCTTTTTCATGCAGCTTCACTTGTTCCAGTACTTCTTCGGGTGTATAAATTTTTGAATCTTCTCCGTACGCCGAATGAAAGCCTTGTAATTTGATAAAGGCATTATTGTATAAATTAATCAAATCGTCGCTCTGGCGGCTGGGATAAAAAGCATAATTATAAATAACATGGGTACTGCCGATACGGTTTACACGACCGATACGCTGCATTAGTTTCGTTGCATTCCAGGGTGTATCATAATTAATCAGCATATTGGCCCGGTGCAGGTTGATGCCTTCGGCTAATACTTCAGTACTGATGATGAAATCAATATCATGTGCAAACTCTTTATCGTAGTTGGCATCAAAATTTTGCAGTATGGTATCATGCATACCTTTCCGGTTGTCTGCCGATACCGCTAATACTTTAGTGTAATTTTCTGTTGCCAGTTTTTGTTGCAGGTATTTTACTGTTTCTTTTGATTCAGAAAAAATAACCAGCTTATGAGAAGGGTTCAGGTCTTCCCGCAACAATTCATTTTGCAATAGGCGCAGAAAGATATCCCATTTAGGGTCGTCATTTACGGTTTCCCATTTCTTACAAATATCATCGAGGAAAACATAATCTTCTTTCAGGTTACCAATAAATTTTTCATCAAACTTATCGGGTGTAAATATTTGGTTACGTGGATTTTCTTCTGACAGCTCCATGATATAAGTATCAATCTCTTCTTCCTCCCAACCTTTATCAATCAGGTCATTGATATTCGCATCTGGTGCCACATACACTTTTCCGTTTTCAAACATAGCAATCATCCGTTCGGTAGAAATGCGAAACCGGTTCAGTGTTATTTTAAATGCATGGAACGAACTCTCCAGTCGTTTCACCATTTGTGTCATCATGATGTGAGCAAGAGTACGGGAAGCTCTTTGCGCCTGGGTATAATACAAATCCTGAATTTCTTTATCCAAAAATTCAATGGCCCGGTAACGGTAATAACCTATATCGTTTACCAGCATACCAATAGTATCATAAAAAAGTCGTTCCAGTTTTTTATCCATTTTATATTCAATGGAACGGGGAGCAGCTATCTCAGGAAAAGAAATTCCTTGCTCTACTAAGTCTTTCCGATAGTCCTTATAACTATCTACATCTTTACGGGTACGGCGAACGGTAATTGGGGTGAGTATTTTTTCTCTTATCTGGCTATAAATTTTTCTCAACGCTTCCGTATCGGGCTTGTCAGTTGATTTGGAAGCTGCGATAATTTCTTTATACTTCCTTATTAAGGGTGCAAAGAATGCCTGCAGGTTTGTAACTGTTAATGTTGACTTTCTTGCATCGGTAAATAATTGCAGCTGATAATAAATATCTTCTGGTCTGTTATTGAGCGGTGTGGCTGAAATCAGGATTATTTTTTTTCGTAAACCTGATACATTTCCTTCTACTGAGCGATTAGATTTACAGATAACCTGCAAATCATTAAACATTCTTGATTTATGATTACGGAATTTATGTGCTTCGTCTACTAATATTAAATCATAATCTTCCTTGGGCCAGTAGTCTTCCTTTTTTGTATCCAATATTTTATGCAAGCTGCCATTGCTTACAAATTTGGCATGCCTATCTATTCCAAATTGACGAAAAGTGCTTTTCCAGTTTCTTTCAAGGTGCGGGGGATATACCACTAATATTTTTGTATTCAGCGTTCCATTACTTATCAGGAATCGTTTGGCAATCATTGTTGCAATGATTGTTTTGCCAAGTCCCACCACATCCGCCAGCATAAAACCATTATGCTCTAATAACATTTGATAGCCTTGGTTAACGGCATCAACCTGGTAACTAAGTTTTTTAAAATTCTTGGGCAAATCACCAACAGAGTCAGGGTCATAGTCAATACTCTTACCAAAGTATTCGATTAATAGTTTGATGAAGATTTCAAATGGAGTATATAATTGACCTATGTGGCTATTCTTTTTAATTCTTTCAATATCAAAAGGCAGTATTTCTTCTCCTTCTTCCCAGAGTCTTTGAAATTCCTTTTCGGCAAAATTTACATCATCATAATCCCGGAGGCAAACATTAAATTCATAATTCGCTTCTTCTCTGATTCCAAGACCTGATTCTGTAAGGTTGGATGAACCCGTTATTACTTCTCCTCCTGTGTATTCATTAAATTTCTCCGGAAGAAAGATGTAGATTTTTGCATGCAGTTTTTTTGTTTTATGAACCCTTATTTCAACTTTCTTATCAATAATATCTTCCATGAATAGCAGAATACCGTTCTCTACATCCTTATCATACTTCGCTTCCTGGATATCCTGCCGCATCCATTTTACAAATTCATCCCTTGTTCTTTCAGGGTCACCAAAAAACAGTAATCCTCTTTTTTTTGCTTCGGCACTGATTCTGTCCACATCAATTCCTACCAGAATTTTTACTTCCGGTACTTTCAATAAATGTTCCCTTATAGGAAAGTAACCGGATGCCCGGAAATAGCCCACCACTGCATGAAAGGCATGCATATTGGCGATGTGTTCAAAAGCTCCGGTGAACTTCTTGAACAGTGAATTTCCGTTCTCGTTGGTGAAGAATTTGGTTGACATTCAGATGTATTCTTAATCTATTGCAAAATAAGCAATGCTGAGAAGAAAGCAGTGACTTTGCAATTGCTCAGTAGCGTACAGAACGTACAAGAGTGCGACGCAACAGACGATGCCAGTAGCACTACAGCCGGGTACATTATCTTTATCCATCAAATCCCCACTATGCCGCATCTTGACTATACCCAACGGGCCCGCCGCTTTGTTACCCGTTATCCTGTTTGGAACGGTGTGCTTACACAAATAGGTTTTTGGGTGCTGGCCAATGTAGTGCTGGCCGTGCTGCTGCATTTTATGTATGCATCGGTAAACGAAAATATGGCCCTGCCACTGCCACCACGGCTGTGGCCCACTATGGTTATCGGTATCATCATCGGCATATTATACGGTGCTGTGCTGGGCATTACCGAATATTTTTTAGAAAAACAATTTTTCCGCAAGCGGAGCCTGGGTATTACTTTTTTACTGAAGCTGGTGGTATCACTGCTCACACTTACCTTTTTGTTTGGCCTTGTTCGTTTTGTATTGTTTGAACAACTGATACTGTCCGTGATGCAACAGAAAAAATCACCCCTGAATGATGCTTCGTGGAGATATACGTTTTATATATTTCTTGTCTATTATTTTCTGATGGCCTGTGTGATCACCTTCATTACCCAGGTAAATAAAAAATACGGCCCCGGTGTGCTGGTGCCGCTGCTGATGGGTAAGTACCGCCAGCCAAAAGAAGAGGAACGCATTTTTATGTTTATGGACCTGCAATCTTCTACCAGCATTGCAGAACAACTGGGCCACCTGCGGTACAGCAGTTTTATCCGGGATAGTTTTATGGACATCAACCAGGTGATTAATACGTACAACGCTGAAATTTATCAATACGTTGGTGATGAAATAGTGCTGAGCTGGCGCATGGCGGAAGGATTGAACGACCTGTCCTGTATCCGTTTTTATTTTGCGTGCAGCGAACAGTTTGCCAAACGGGCCGCCTACTATGAAAATGCATATGGCCGCCTGCCGTTTTTTAAAGCGGGACTGCACGGTGGTAAAATAACAGCGGTGGAGATTGGGGAAATAAAACGGGACATCGCTTATCATGGTGATACCATCAACACCGCTGCCCGGATACAAAGCCTTTGCAATACGTATAATAAAAGTTTATTGGTAAGCAAGGGATTTACGGAAGAGGATGGGTTTGCTTCATCTTTTACTGCTACCTCATTGGGGTTGGTGATGCTGAAGGGGAAAAAGGAAGGGGTGGAGCTGGTGAGTGTTGAAGGGAGAGTCGGGAGTGGTGAGTCGGGAGTCGGGAGTGGTGAGTCGTGAGTCAGGAGTCAGGAGTTAGGAGTTAGGAGTTGTGAGTCGGGAGTCGGGAGAAATACAATTGGTACACGGATTTATTGCCTGCGGCAAAATGAATACAGGTGGGCCACAGATTAACACAAATTCACACAGATTAAATACAAATACACGGACC
>JANNEK010000206.1:0-37368 GCA_031378605.1 Chitinophagaceae bacterium
GGCCGATTTGAGGGCGGCGCTTTTGACCAGTTGCTCGCTTCCATTGGTTCTATTGATTCTGATTTTGAAAAATGCAATGTATACAAAAAACTATTGGACAAGGAAATTAATACAGACGATCAATGGATCGCTACAATGAAAGGTATTGAAAAAATAGATTCTGATTATGAAAAAGGGAATGTATTAATTACGGCTGTTAAAAAAATGCCCTCAACGGAAAAAGTTACGATGGCTTTTAGAGCAGCAGCAAAGACCATTGATTCTGATTTTGAATATGGGCGTGTGATGAAAGCAATTCGATAAATAACAATTCACTTTAATACTACTACTTGTATGTTTACAAATTATTTCAAACTCGCCTGGAGAAGTATACTGCGCAATAAATCTTTTTTCGCAATAAATTTCATAGGATTATTTATCAGCGTAACCGTAAGTTTGGTGATTGCCCTTATCATATTTCATGAAACAAGTTTTGATAAACCATCTGATACCTCGATGAATGTATATCGGGTAGTGAAAGAAAATAAAAGCAGCGAGGGTATAAAATTTGAACCGGTAACGCCCTATCCATTAGCTACAGCGATGCGCGCTGCAATGCCAGACGAGAAATTAATTTCTCAAATTCACAATCAAGAGAATGGGGTTCTATTGTTCGAAAATAAAAAAATAAGAGAAGAAAAAATCCTGTTCGTTGATTCAGTATTTCCGTCTCTGTTCCCAATCATTGTAAAAAGTGGAAGTATTAATAATGCATTATCGCAGCCGGGGTTCGTATTATTGACCGGGCTCACTGCAAAAAAACTTTTTGGAAATGATAATGCAGTTGGGAAGCGATTTAAACTGGAGAATAGTATTGAGCTCCATGTAGCCGCTGTTATAGACGATGCTCCCGGTAATAGTCACCTGCCCTATTCTATGCTGGTGTCTTATCTGTCGTTAAATGCCGATTTAGTAGGTGGCCTGCCACTTGATCAATGGGGAATGAATATGAATGGTTTTGTGTATATGGGAATGAAAAAAAATCAAAACAAAGAAGCAGTTGAAAAAACCCTGGCCTCTATTGCCGAAAAAAATATTAATGTACGTGGAGAGGGCATCACTACTAAATTACTATTACAGCCGTTGCAGGATATTCATTTTAACCAGGCATTTGCTGAGGAAAATCCTTCATATACCATCAACTATCAATACTTGTATCTATTAGCGGCAATTGGATTGTTTCTTATTCTTGCGGCTTGTATTAATTATACAAATCTTTCAACGGCACTTGCATTACGCAAATCGAAGGAAGTAGGCGTTCGCAAAACGATGGGTGCAGGTCGTTCACAATTGATTCGTCAATTCTTATCTGAAACATTTTTGACTTCTGCTATCGTAATAATAGCGGCCACAGTAGCTGTTCGGTTTTTGTTACCCGTTGTTAATCAATTTCTGGATAAAAATATAGAAGTAAATTATCTTGATCTCCGTATAGGCTTATTTCTTTTTTCACTGTGGATATTTATTTCACTGTTATCGGGTCTCTATCCTGCCCTTATTCTATCAGGATTTAATCCCATCAACGCTTTAAAAAATAAATTAAGCAGTCCAAAAGGCTCCACTATTTTTATTCGAAGGGGCCTGGTAACGTTCCAGTTTTTAACGGCCCAGATATTAATCATTGGAGCTATTATAGTTGCCAAACAAATGAATTATATCAATTCAAAGCCATTGGGTTTTCAAAAAGAACAAATAGTAGATATCGCATTGCCGGGTAATAAACAGGAACAGTTAGAATTATTTCGAAGCAGACTGCATTCAATACCTGGTGTTGCTAATTTCAGTTATTCGTTAGGCGCTCCGATTTCTGATAACGGATTTGGTGCTGATTTTAACCGGAAAGAAAAATATAATGCTGAACGGCTTAATGTAGAAGTAAAGGTCGCAGACAAGGATTACCAGGAAACCTACGGTCTTCATTTAGTGGCGGGTCGCTGGTTTACGGTATCGGATGAACGAAAAGTGGATCGTACTATTCCAGATTCGTTGCGGCAATATTCTGTAGTAATCAATGAAACTGCAGCTAAATCGTTGGGCTTTGCAAATCCTGATGATGCATTGGGGCAACTCGTAACTTTTTCATTAAATAGTATTTCAGCACCGGTTATTGGTGTTATGAAAGATTATCATGTTGCATCGCTGCACGCCACGGTATCTCCCGTATTAATGGTTCCCTTTCCATTCTTTTATTATAATGCAGGCATCAAATTAAGCACTGCTTCTTCGGGTACTACCCTTACCGCCATTGAAAAAGCTTTTTCAGAAGTATATCCAAATGATTTATTTGAAGCTAATTTTTTAGATGAACATATTGCGAAACAATATAAAGAAGAAAAAAGAACGGTTCAGTTGCTTAATTTATTTACTCTTGTATCGATACTGATTAATGCATTAGGGTTAATTGGTTTATTATCGTTTATGATTCAGCAAAAAACAAAAGAGATTGGTATCCGTAAAGTATTAGGAGCAACGGTGTCGGATATATCTTTTATTCTTTCCAGAGATTTTTTTCAATTGATAGGAATTGCTTTTGTAATAGCGGTTCCTTTTGCCTGGTATATGATGAATAAATGGCTGCAGGATTTTGCCTATCGCACAACCATCAGTTGGTGGGTATTTGTGTTGGCGGGTATGGCTGCAATTATAGTTACTTGTATAGCAGTTGGCTTTCAAACCATCAAAGCAAGCAGGGCAAACCCGGTTAAGAGTTTGCGGATGGAGTAAGAGTGGCCCGGCCCCCTAAATCCCCCGAAGGGGGACTTAAGTAAGAACGCTATAAAATGTATCCTGTTTAAACTTTAAAAGTTCTTTTAAAAATAAATTAATCACTTACACCAGAATAGTAATATAATCATTTCGAGTGCTACCAACCTTCCCCCTTTGGGGGAATTGAAGGGGGCCTTTATTCGAGTGTTACAAATCTTCTCCGCCAACTGGCGGAGAGCTAAAGGGGGCTTTAATTATGATAAAGAATTATTTCAAAATTGCCTTTAGAAATTTAGTGAAGAACAAAGGTTTTTCAGCAATCAATATTTTCGGATTGGCAATTGGAATAACCTGTTGCTTATTGATTATGCTTTTTGTAACCGATGAATTAAGCTACGATCTGTTTCATAAAAAAGCAAATCGTATTTATCGGCTTAATACTGAAATAAAGTATGGCGGTTCAGAACAATCTTCTGCGCAAACGCCGGATATACTTGGCCCAACTCTAAAAAAGGACTACCCGGAAGTAGAGAACCTTGTTCGATTTTATGATGGCGGGCCATTTTTAATAAAGAAAACAGGAACCATCAATAATATCCGGGAAACAAAAATTCTTTATGCTGACTCGGGTGTTTTCGACATTTTTACGTTTCCCTTAGTATCGGGCAATCCAGCATTGGTGTTGACGGAACCAAATACAATTGTTATCAGTGAATCCGCTGCCAAACGTCATTTTGCCGATCAGAATCCCGTTGGGCAATTATTGCAACTTGATAACAGGAAAGATTTTAAGATAACAGGAGTAATGCAGGATATTCCTGAAAATTCACACCTCAGGGCTGATTTTTTTATCTCCATGAAAAGCCTTGAATATACCTGGGGAGATTTTCTTTCCAATAATCATTATTCGTATATCCTCCTGACTAAAGATGCTGATCCAAAAAAATTTGATACTTATTTTAGGCAGGTTAATCAAAAATATGTAAACCCGCAACTGGTGAAGGCAATTGGTTCATCGGTGGATGAGCTTGCAAAATCAGGATCCTATTACCGGTTCTCTATGATTCCTATGACTGATATTCATTTAAAATCAAAACAATCAAATGAACTTGGAAGCAATGGTGATATACAATATGTTTATATTTTTTCCATCGTTGCATTATTTGTGCTGGTAATTGCCTGCATCAATTTTATGAACCTGAGTACTGCCCGATCTTCCAAACGAGCGAAAGAAGTTGGCATAAGAAAGGTATTGGGGTCGGTACGTTATCAATTGATGCTTCAGTTTTTTACAGAGTGTGTATTGCTTTCTTTTTTTGCAATGCTAATAGCATTGGCGCTGGTATTTCTATTATTGCCATTTTTCAATGATATATCGGGTAAAGTATTTTATCTAAGTAGTTTATTTAAAGAGAGATTTTTATTACTGCTCTTTATTTTACCGCTGTTGGTAGGCATATTGGCAGGAAGCTATCCCGCTGTTTTTCTTTCTTCTTTTCAGCCTATTAAGGTGTTGAAAGGTTTTTTAAATCTTAAAGGAGGCAGTTTACGCAACACGTTGGTAATTTTTCAATTCGTTGCTTCTATTGTCTTGATCGTTGGAACGATCATTGTTTTCCGCCAGATAAATTATATCCAGCATAAGAATGTTGGCTTCAATAAGGACCAGGTATTAATCATCAATGATGCCTATGCGCTTGATAAGCAGGCAAGGTTTTTCCGGGATGAGGTAGTAAAATTGGAAGGAGTAGAAACAGGTACACTTTCTGGCTATCTGCCAACGCCTTCCAACAGGGGGAATGGCGCTATGTTTCCGGAGGGGCAACTTGATCAAAGTAAAGGAGTAATTACAGGGCGTTGGGATATTGATTACGATTATATAGAAACACTCGGCATGCAAATCATACAAGGAAGAAATTTTTCTAAAGAATTTGGTACAGATTCTTCTGCCGTTATTCTGAATGAAACCGCTGCAAAACTATTTGGGTTTAATGACCCTCTTAATAAAACAATCATGTCGCTGGCGGATAATAGTTCAAATAAAACCATCAACTATAAAGTGATTGGTGTGGTAAAAGATTTTCATTTTGAATCCCTGCGAAGTAATATAGGAGCTTTATGTCTTTTTTTAAATTTGAGCAGGGGAAATGTTTCCTTTAGGTTGAATGCCCAAACCGATATAGCAAGTACCATCAAACGAATTGAGTCAAAATGGAAAGAGTTAGCGCCGGGTCAGCCATTTACTTATACGTTTATGGACGAAAGCTTTAATAATGTTTATAAAACAGAGCAACGTATTGGCAAAATATCACTTGCTTTTTCATTGCTAACTATTCTTGTGGCCTGTTTAGGACTGTTTGGATTAGTAACTTTTATTGCTGAACAACGTATCAAGGAAATTGGTATCCGAAAAGTGTTGGGGGCAACGGTTCCCAATATTGTTCAATTGCTGTCAAAAGATTTTATAAAACTTGTATTGCTGAGTATTTGTATTTCTTCGCCTATAGCATGGTATATCATGAATAAATGGCTGCAGGATTTTGCGTATCGTATTAATATCAGTTGGTGGATTTTCTTAGTAGCTGGATTAGTTACTTTATTGATTGCATTAGTTACGGTGAGCTTTCAGGCAATCAAAGCGGCGATTGCCAATCCTGTGAAAAGTTTGAGGAATGAATAAGAGCGGCCCCCCAACCCCCCGAAGGGGGGCTTTTGGTAGCAGCGTAATTAAATTCATTTTATTGATATGTTGAAAGTTCTTTATAAAAATTCTTAATCACCTGCACACTGATAAATATTACTATTTATCGGGATGCTGCAAAGTTCTCCCCCTTTGGGGGAGTTAGAGGGGGCTTTAATCATGTTTAAAAATTATTTCAAAACCGCATTCAGGAGTTTGACCCGTAACAGGAATTACACCATTATCAACATTGCCGGATTGGCTGTTGGTATTGCCGTTTGTATGATGATCTTTATCATTATACAATATCAAACAAGCTTCGATAATTTTCACTCAAAGAAAGACCGCGTCTATCGGGTATTAACAGAATCTCATCATGAAAATGCAGCAACTATCACTTATGGAAAAAACGTTCCTTTTCCAATGCCCCCAGCATTGAAAACTGCTTTCCCTCAACTTGAACAAATAGCTCCTGTCTATGCAAGCCACAATGATGAGCTACAGGTACTTGATGGCAACGGAACGCCTGTAAAAAATTTTAAAGAGCAAAGCGGTGTATTTTATACGTCGCCTTCATTCTTTAACATGTTTAATTTTCCCCTGATCGCAGGTTCATACGAATCATTAAAAGATCCGAACAATGTATTGCTTACAAAAGAGATTGCAGAAAATTATTTTGGTGACTGGAAAACAGCAGTAGGTAAAACCATTAAAATAAGAGGATATTATAGCATGGATGCAGGATTGTTTCAGTTCCCGGCAACAGCGTTAAAAGTTTCCGGCATTCTCGCAACAATACCGGCAAATACAGACTTTCAGCTAAAATTAGTGGTTGCCTGGGGAACAGATTTTACAGGTGATAAGGAATACGGATTTGCACAACCGCAGTGGAATCAATCAGCGCCTGATTTTGGTTGCTATGTTTTGTTGCCACCGAATATTTCTGCCCGCAGTTTTAATCAAAAGTTAAGCGCTTATGCACAAAAGGTACAATCTGCTGACAATAAGGATAGCTATTTAATCCAGCCATTAAGCGCCGTGCATTACGATGCAGCAGCAGGAAATTACAGCAACAAAACAATCAGTCACGAACTGATCAATGTATTGTGGCTGATTGCAGCATTCATACTGTTAATTGCCTGCGTAAACTTTATCAACCTATCCACTGCACAAGCTGTTAACCGGGCAAAAGAAGTTGGGGTAAGAAAAGTGTTGGGAAGTAATAAATCTCAATTACAAATACAGTTCATCGTTGAAACATTTTTGATAGTTACAGTTGCTGTAATACTTGCAGCAGTTATTACGTTGCTTGCACTGCCTTATGTAAATCAATCGTTAGAACTTTCGCTTTCATTCAAAACATTTATTAACCCCTCAATTATTTTATTTCTTTTAGCTGTAACAGTCATTGTAACCGCACTTGCCGGTTTTTATCCCTCCATTGTTTTGTCACGTTTCAATCCTGTTACTGCTTTAAAGAGTAAGCTCACAGCAAATACTACAAAGGGAATTTCATTAAGAAGAGGATTGGTAGTGTTTCAGTTCATCATTGCACAGGCACTCATCATCGGCACACTCGTCATTGTGCAGCAAATGAATTATTTTATGAATCAGCCGCTGGGCTTCGATAAAGATGCAATCGTAAATGTTCCTTATCGCCCGGATAGCACAGGTGGCAAGCAGACAGATTATTTAAAGCAGCAATTATTATCAAGCGGTGTGCAGTCAGTAAGCTTCAATTCCAACTCCCCGATGGAAGACAATAATAATATGTTTACCGCATTCAAATTTGACCATGCATTAAAGGAGGCAGATTTCCAGGCTATAAGCAAATTCGTGGACAATGACTATGTGCCCACATATAAATTACAATTGGTAGCCGGAAAAAATTTGAAACCTTCCGGTTATACACAGGAATTCTTGGTGAATGAATCATTCGTGAAAAGTTTAGGACTTAGAAAGCCGGAAGATATAATTGGCAAAGAAATAAGCATGTTGAATGGTTTAATAAAATGTCCTGTTGTTGGCGTAGTGAAAGATTTTAATGACAGGTCTTTACGCCAGGATCTGGCACCATTGCTTATTGCCACAAACTTTACCATGTACCGCCAGGCTTCCATAAAACTTTCCACCACAAATATTGCATCTTCCATGGAATCCATCAAAAAAATATGGCAGCAAACATTTCCTGATTACGTATATGAGTATCATTTTCTTGATGATAAAATTGCAAGCTTTTATAAACAGGAAAACCATCTAGCGCAGTTGTATAAAATTTTTGCAGCCATCGCTATATTTCTTAGTTGTCTTGGGCTGTATGGTTTAGCTTCATTCATGGCAGTGCAGCGGATAAAAGAAGTTGGCATTCGTAAAGTGCTTGGCGCTACTGCAGGCAATATCGTTTATTTGTTTTCAAAAGAATTTATCATACTCATTGCAATTGCCTTTGCAATTGCTACACCGCTTGCGTGGTATTTCATGCACCGGTGGTTGCAGGATTACAGTTATCGCATCAATATCAGTTGGTGGTTATTTGCTGCAGGCGGACTTGCTGCAATAATTATTGCCCTTGTAACGATAAGTTTTCAGGCAATCAAAGCGGCTATTGCAAACCCTGTGAAAAGTTTGAGGAATGAATAAGAGCGGCCCCCCAACCCCCCGAAGGGGGGCTTTTGGTAGCAGCGTAATTAAATTCATTTTATTGATATGTTGAAAGTTCTTTATAAAAATTCTTAATCACCTGCACCCTTATAAATATTACTATTTATCGGGATGCTGCAAAGTTCTCCCCCTTTGGGGGAGTTAGAGGGGGCTTTAATTATGCTTAAAAATTATTTCAAAATTGCCTTGCGCAATCTTCGCAAACACAAATTGTATTCTTTTATTAATATCCTTGGATTAACAGCCGGGTTAACGGCCTGCCTGTTGATTGGAGTTTATATTATGCATGAACTGAGTTACGATAAGTTTAATAAAAATGCAAACCGAATTGTTCGTGCTACGATGGAGTATAGTAATGCGGGTACTTTAAATACCGCTGCAACCACAGGTACCAAGGTGGGGCCACAGTTTAAACGGACCTTTCCGGCGGTGGAAGAATTTGTACGAACCTACATGGGTAGCCGTGTAGTGAAATATGGTGATAAAGTATTTGAAGAAAATGCATTTTTATATGCAGATGATGCATTTTTTAAAATTTTTTCGTTTCAACTTATACAAGGAAATGCCGCCGATGTTTTAAATGCACCCGATAAAATTGTTCTTACTGAATCAATCGCTAAAAAATATTTTGGGGAAGAAGATGCCTTAAACAAAACACTTAAAATTGGAAAGAAGGATTATACGGTTGCAGGTATTTGTAAAGACGTTCCTCAAAACTCTCAAATAAAATTTGATTTTGTAACCCAGTTCCTGAATGTTGGGAACAATGTAGAAGTGGAACAGTGGTGGACGGCCAACTGGATTACTTATTTTTTAGTAAAGGATCCAGCAGATATTTCAAAACTGGAGCAGCAGATTTCGGAGTATATGAATACTGCAGCAATAAAAACGGAAGCAGGTTTGGAAGGGAATAATTATTTACGATATCATTTAGAGCCATTAACCACCGTTCATTTAAAATCAACCCTGGCTGGTTTTGAACCAAACGGAAATATTCAATACATCTATATGTTTGCGGTAGTAGCGTTATTGATATTAATTATTGCGGGTGCTAATTATACCAATTTATCTACCGCACAATCAACCGGCCGCAGTGGCGAAATTGGAATGCGCAAGGTTATGGGTGCTTCCCGCAAACAAGTATTTTTTCAATTTATCGGAGAATCGTCTGCCATTGCATTTATTGCTGCAGCACTTGCATTTACTACAAGCCTTCTGCTTATTCCTTATTTTAATATGATTACCGGAAAGCAATTTTCGCGAAACGATTTAGTAAAACCCATGCCAATAAGCATGATTGCCGGTTTTGCATTGTTGGTAAGTTTATTAGCGGGAATATATCCTGCATTAGTTATCTCAGGCACACAAATAATAGGGATTCTTAAAAAAGGATTCAACTTTACAGGAACAAGTAATGTGTTACGCAAATCTCTTATCATACTTCAATTCGGCATTTCCGTTTTCCTGATTATATATACCGTAATTATTCTGCAGCAAATGAATTTTATGGAGCATACAAACCTTGGATACGATAAGGATCATTTACTGGTGTTGCCGGTTGATACGAAAATGAAAGAAAATTATGAATCTATTAAAGAAGCAATTGCTACAGTACCGGGAGTGGAAAATATTACCGCAGCTTATGAAACACCCGAATTTGTAGAATGGGGAGATGGCATTACCGCTACGGATGAAAAAGGGAAACATGAAATTTCGGTTACTGGTTTGCCGATCGATTTAAACTATACGAAAACACTGAATATGAAATTGGTAGCCGGTCGCGATTTTTTGAAAAGTGATTTTGCCATGATGGATACCAATAATAATTCGGCTAATTTTCGACAACCATTTCTTATTAATGAATCGTTGGCAAAAAAAATTGGATGGACCCCCGAGGAAGCTATTGGTAAAACAATTAATAAAAATGTAGACGGCCCGGTAGTAGGAGTAGTAAAAGACTTCAATTTTGAGAGCTTACATGAACCGGTTAAGCCGATGGTGATATTTCTCAACAAGGATATGGCTTCTGTATTTATGATTCGCATAAGGGGTAACGATACGCAACCGGTATTAAGCAGATTGGAAGTATTGTGGAAACAGCGGGTGGCTCATCGACCTTTTGAATATCATTTCCTGGATGAAGACTATAATAAATTGTATATCGCTGAACAGCGTACGTCTGCTTTATTTGCGGTATCAGCAGGGCTCGCCATTTTATTAGCCTGTTTAGGATTATTTGGTCTGGCAGCATTTACAACTCTTCAACGAATAAAAGAAATTGGCATACGAAGAGTGTTGGGAGCAAATGTGAGTAGCATCACCTTGCTTATTTCTAAAAACTTTTTAGTATTAGTGGCCATTGCAATTTTAATTGCTGCTCCGCTTGCCTGGTATGCGGGCAATCATTGGTTGCAAAATTTTGCTTTTCGAATTCATATCAATGGATGGATGTTTGGTGCGGCTGCTTTGGGTGTTTTTTTAATAGCATTTTTAACAGTAGGCTTCCAGGCTATTAAAGCAGCCGTGAGTAATCCGGTGAAAAGTTTGAGGAGTGAATAGCCCCCCAACCCCCCGAAGGGGGGGCTTTGGTAGCAGCATAATTAAATTTATCCTTTATATATCCTAAAAGTTCTTTATAAAAATATTTAATCACTTGCACCAGAATGGTAATATAATTGGTTCGGTTGCTACCAACCTTCCCCCTTTGGGGGAATTGAAGGGGGCCTTAATTCGGGTGTTAAAAAGTTCTCCCCTTTGGGGGAGTTAAAGGGGACCTTTATTATGCTAAAAAACTATTTTAAAACCGCATTCCGCAACTTGTGGAAAAAGAAATCATTTAGTTTTCTTAATATCATTGGGCTTGCGGTAGGAATCGCTTGTGCATCACTGATATTTTTATGGGTAGAGGATGAGCTAACCTATAATAATTATTTTAAAAAGAAGGATCAACTTTACCAGGTAATGGGAAACCAGACCTACGATGGACAAACGTTCACCTTTGCCTCAACGCCCGGATTGCTGGCGCCCACAATACAAAATGAGATTCCAGGAATTAAAAATGCCGTGCGAACTACCTGGGGCGAACGGTTACTATTGGCTAAAGAAGAGAAAAGTTTATATGGAGATGGTATTCATGTAGAACCTTCATTTTTTACGATGTTCAACTTCGACTTTATTAAAGGAAATCCAACAAATGCGTTTAGTCAATTGCATTCCATTGTTTTAAATGAACGAATGGCAAAAAGAATTTTTAATTCAATAGACGTAATTGGTAAAACAGTTAAATTAGATAATAAACAAGAATATATAATTAGTGGGGTTTACAGGAATTTACCAATCAATACCCGCTTTGAAAAACTGGATTGGTTAGTTCCTTTTGAAATTTTCCTGAAAGAAAATAAATGGCTGGAGCATTGGGGTAATAACGGCATTCAAACATTTTTAGAAGTGCAACCAGAGGCCGATGTAACACTTATCAAGAAAAAACTATATAGATTTATTTATTCTAAAGATTCAACAACAATAGCAAAGCCATTGCTCTTATCTGCAAACGACTGGCGATTGAGAGACAATTTTGTTGAAGGTAAACAAAGTGGCGGCCGTATTAAATTTGTAAACCTGTTTAGTACTATTGCCTGGATAATTTTATTATTGGCCTGTATTAACTTTATGAACCTTTCTACAGCACGTTCAGAACAACGTGCCCGTGAAGTAGGTGTACGTAAAGTAATGGGCTCGGGAAAAAAAATGCTGGTAACTCAATTCCTGGTGGAAGCCATTGTTATGTCTTTTATAGCTGTAATCGTTGCGGTAGTTATTGCGGCACTTTTTCTACCAGCCTTTAATAAACTGGTAGAAAAAGAAATAGTACTTGATTTATTAAAACCACTTCATATTATTTCGTTAGTAGTTATAGGATTATTATGCGGATTAATAGCTGGAAGTTACCCCGCATTTTACCTTTCATCGTTCAATCCAATTACAGTTCTCAAAGGATTAAAACTAACGGTAGGAGGTGGGGCTTCGTTTATTCGTAGAGGGTTGGTTGTTTCTCAATTTGTAATTTCGGTAGGGCTGATCATTTGTACACTTATTATTTATCAGCAGGTGATCCATACAAAAAATCGGGAATTGGGGATTAATAAGAATAATCTGATCAATATGAGCCAGCAATTAATTTCAGTACAGCAGGAGGGGAATCTCGGACTACGATTTGCATCAGTAAAAAATGATTTGTTAGCCACTGGGGTTGTTGAAAATGCTGCGTTGAGTAATAACAGTACATTTCAGGTAAATAGTAATTCTGCTGATTATAGTTGGGAAGGTAAAGACCCAGCTAAAAACCTTTTAATAGGTATGGAATGGGCAACGCCGGAATATATACAAACGATGGGCATGAAACTGTTAGCCGGAAGAGATTTTTATCCGGAAGGATTGGGTGATAGCAGTAGTGTACTGATTAATGAAAGCTTTGCCCGGGTTATCAGTAAAAAACCAGAAGGTGCCGTAGGTAAAATGATTGACCGTAATGATGGAAAACTTATGGTAATAGGAGTCATAAAAAACTTTGTTTATAATAATGTATATGGTTCAACGGATCCTGTAATTGTTTTTAATGATGCAAAAGCAGAATATACATCTAGCCTGAGTATACGGTTTAAGGAAAATATCAATTATAAAGAAGCACTCTCAAAAGCAGAAGCTGTCATAAAAAAATACAATCCTTCTTATCCATTTGAATATAAATTTGTAGATAAAGAATTTGAGAACTTATTTAAAGGAGAATCGCTTATTGGAAAACTGGCAGCAGTATTTGCTGGATTAGCTATTTTTATTTCTTGTTTAGGATTGTTTGGATTGGCTGCCTATACTGCTGAAAAAAGAATAAAGGAAATAGGTATCCGAAAAGTACTGGGCGCCTCTGTTACTAACCTTACTTCATTGCTTTCAAAAGATTTTCTGAAACTTGTTTTCGTTTCCTGTGTTATTTCATTTCCATTAGCCTGGTGGATTATGAATAGCTGGTTAAAAGATTATGAATACCGGGTTACCATAAAATGGTGGATGTTTGCCTTGCCGGCATTGCTGGCGATGACGATAGCATTGTTAACAGTTAGTTTCCAGGCAATCAAAGCAGCCTTGAGTAACCCGGTAAAATCATTGAGAAGTGAATAGATTGCCACTTATATCTACAGATGGCTTTCAGAAAATTTGAAATTATAATCCTTTGTGATCGTTGAGTGTACACTAAACATAAATATTATTTTTTAAACTAAATAAAAATAAAAATATGAAAAGGTTATTTATTCTATTAATGGTTTGTATCAGTAATAACGTGCAGTCACAAAATGCAAGCGAAGTTCCGTTTATTACAAAATCATTCAGTAATGAATCGATTAAAAGAGTGATTGCTGAAACCGCGGGTGGTAATATTAGTGTATTCAGCGTTGGAGCTTCCGGTGTACGGGTAGAAGTATATATACGACCTTCTAATTATAACGGAAGCCAATCGTATTCAAAGGAAGAGATACAAAAAAGATTGGAAGCAGACTATCATTTTATTCTCGAAGCATCCGACAATACGATTAAAGCAATTGCCAAAAACAAAAATCAGAATATAAACTGGAAGAAAGCGCTGAGCATTTCTTACAAAATATTTGTACCGAAAGAAATTTCTACCAATCTAACGACCAGTGGCGGAAATATTACTTTAGCCGATTTGAATGGATCGCAGCATTTTGTGACCAGTGGAGGTAATTTGGATATTGAACGGTTGAAAGGAAAAGTGGTTGGTGTTACTTCAGGTGGAAACATATCGGTTAGTGATTGCAGTGAAGATATTGAACTCACTACCAGCGGCGGCAATATTACCGCAGATAATTGTACGGGTAAAATCAACCTGGTTACTTCAGGAGGAGATATAAAGCTGAGCAAGCTTAATGGTACTATTGAAGCCACTACCAGCGGGGGCAATGCTATGGCAAACGATATTCGGGGAGCATTAGAAGCACATACATCGGGAGGAAATGTAAACCTGCGCGATTTATACTGTAGTGTAGATGCTGCTACAAGTGGTGGTAATATTTTTGTATCTGTAAAAGAAATTGGAAATTATGTTCGGATAACTAATTCATCCGGGCAAATTGAATTGGAACTTCCATCGGGCAAGGGGCTTGATCTGAAACTCACTGCTTCCAAAATAAAGACCAATCAACTGAATAATTTTAGCGGCTCTATGGAAGAAGAAGAAATAAATGGAAAACTGAATGGCGGAGGTATACCGGTAACGGTTAAGGGCGGCAGCGGAAAAATTAATTTTACTCTTAAGTGAATTGATGTTGATTCTTTTGAAAGTTCTTTTTATAATATATTTCATCACCAACACCGGAATAATAACATAACTAGTTTGGGTGCTACCAACTTTCCCCTTTGGGGGAATTGAAGGGGGCCTTAACTCAGGTGTTACAAAACCTCTCCGCCAACTGGCGGAGAGAAGGAGGGGGCTTTATGTTTAAAAATTATATAACCATCGCGTGGAGAAACCTTTTAAAAAATAAAATGATTTCTTCAATTAATATTCTTGGGCTTGCTGCAGGGATTGCATTTACATTATTAATTGCGGGGTATGTGTGGAGTGAATTGAATGTAAACACTCAATTAAGAAATGCGAATAACCAATATATTATTCAAAGTAAATGGAAAAACCCCAATATGGGTATTGAACTTACCTCGCTTGGGCCATTGGCAAAAGCATTGAAAAATCAATATCCAACACTGGTAGCTAATTATTACCGGTGGGATGGTGTTACTTCCAATGTATCGAAGGGAGATAAAGCATTTAGAGAAGGTTTACAAATTTGTGATAGCACCATGCTGAATATGTATGGGTTTTCATTGGCACATGGGGATATACGAACTGCATTCACTGCTCCGTTTTCTGTAATTATTACCGAAGAGCGGGCTAAAAAATATTTTGGAAAAACAGATGTGATCGGTCAAACACTTACCATTGAAAGTTTTAGTGGTGGGAAACATGATTTTATGGTAACGGGTGTTTTAAAAAGACACGGGCAAAATTCAGTAACTTTTTTGACAGACGATAACGATAATCAATTTTATATTCCGGTAAGCAATCTTGCTTTTTTTGGGCGAGATATGGAAACATGGCTGAATCAATATATTGTTAGTTATATTGAATTAAAACCCGGCGTTCGTTCTTTTGATCTTGAAAAGCCAATGGCTAAATTGATACAGCAGAACGCACAACCCCAGGTGAGTGCGAATATGCAGGCATACCTGCTTCCTTTGAATGAATATTATCTAAATGCGAATAATGGACTGATAAAAAAATTACTATATGCGCTATCTTTTGTGGCATTATTTATTTTGGTAATGGCCATTGTTAACTTTGTAAACATTACCATCAGCAGCTCTTCTTCGCGCATAAGGGAAATCGGTATCCGGAAAGTAATGGGAGGAATGCGGAAACAATTAGTAGTTCGGTTTCTTACCGAGTCGGTATTGCTTGTATTTATAGCAACCGGGCTGGCCTTAGTATTGTATCAATTGGCAAAACCAATATTAAGTGTTGTATTGGCTAAACAATTGCCCTCTATTAGTGCATTTCCCTCTGGCTTTATTATTGTCCCTTTTATCTTGGCTATTTTAATAGGATTGCTTGCGGGCATTTATCCCGCGCTCATATTATCTTCTATGAAGTCGGTAGATTCATTGAAGGGAAAATTAAGAGGAGTAAAAGATAAAGTATGGTTACGGAAATCTTTAATCACTTTTCAATTTGGTACAGCAGCCATTGTATTGATTGGAGCTTATATTATATCTCAACAGGTAAATTTATTTTTCAGTAAGGATATTGGCTTTAATAAAGAGTATATCGTTTCAGCACAGTTACCCAGGAACTGGACCTTACAGGGAGTACGCAATATGGAAGGTATAAGAAAGCAATTTGCGGCAATGCCAGAGGTTAGTGATATTACACTTTCATTTGAAGTTCCAGATGGCCATAGCTCTGGTAGTATTGCACTTTATAATGCCAGTGCAGATTCGACAACAGCAATATCATCCCAATTGATAACAACCGATGAATACTATGCAAAAACATACAATATTCCGATGGCAGCAGGAGAATTCTATTGCATGCCAGGCGCATTTACCGACTCATTGAAACTTGTAATCAATGAAACACAAGCAAAATCGTTGGGTTATAAAGTTGCAGAAGAAGCAATAGGCAAACAGGTTAAAACACCAAATGGAAATAATACAATATTTACTATAGCCGGCGTTACAAAGGATTTTCATTTTGGTTCAATGAAACAGAACATTCCACCAATTACATTTATGCATGTAGGGATTAATACAATTTTTCGTGTGTTGTCCTTTAAGTTGAAACCTGGTAATATCAGCAACAGTTTACAGGCGCTTCAATCTAAATGGGCCACTCTTTTGCCCGGTGTTCCTTTTGAGTATAGCTTTATGGACGATACATTGGCCAAACTATATAAAACAGAAATACAGTTAAAGAAAGCTTCTTACACGGCAACCGTATTATCGTTGCTGATTGTATTACTTGGTATCCTGGGCCTGGTTTCTCTAAGCATTCAAAAGCGGGTAAAGGAAATAGGTATACGAAAAGTATTAGGTGCTTCTTTGCCTGGTATTGTATTGTTGTTTGTAAAAGAGTTTATGATCGTAATTGTAGCCGCAGCGCTTATTGCTTGCCCGTTGGCTTATTGGGTGATGAGTAATTGGCTTGATAATTATGTATACCGCATTTCTATTTCACCGATTCCATTCGTTATTGCTATTGGATCCTTAATGTTGTTAACCCTTTTATTAGTTTTAATCCGTACTTCGAGAGTGACCGTGGCGAATCCTGTTAAGTCATTGCGGGCAGAATAGTGAATGGTCAATAGCGAATACTGAATGGATTTAGATTCTTATAAATTCATACACCTGATGAATCCATGGGGTTGTTAAGCAATTCACCATTGATAATTGACCATTCACGATGTACGTAATCGTACAAAAACTGTTCGTTTTCGTACACTTCTCCGGCATCTATTGCCTGAACACCCTGTGGTTACAAGGGACTAAATCTTGGTACAGGGGTTGAATCATTTAGGGGTTGAAAAACTCCATTTGCCCAGCTTTTTAAAAACACCACTATGATCGGTAATTATTTCAGGATTGCTTTTCGCAATTTTCGTAAGCATAAGCTGTTTACGTTTATCAATATTGCCGGATTGGCCATTGGTATCAGTGCTTCGCTGGTAATCTACCTGATTGTTCAATTTGATTTTAGTTTTGACAAATTTCATAAAGATGGCGACCGGATCTACCGTGTAGTAAGCCAATTAAAATTCCCGGACATGCTTATTGATAATTCCGGCGTTCCTTCACCACTATCAAAAGCCGTACGGGAAGAAGCAACGGGTATTGACCTGGTAACCCATTTTAATACAGCCTGGGAATTGAAAGTAGCTGTTCCTATTCCGAGTAATCAATCCCCCGCAGTTTTTAAGCACCAGAAAGATATTATTTATGCCGATGAGTATTATTTTGAACTCTTTCCGTACAATTGGTTGGCAGGCTCGCCTAAAACAGCCCTGAAAGATCCTTTTCAGGTAGTATTAACCGTTAGCAGGGCAGCTTCTTATTTTGGTAACCTTAAGCCAACAGATATTATTGGTCGGGAAATTTTTTATGATGATTCAATAAAAACAATGGTAGTGGGCGTTGTTGAGGATCTGAAGGAGAATACCGATTTTACGTTTAAAGAATTTATTTCAAAACAAACACTTGCAGTTACTGGTTTAAAAGAGCAATGGGGTTGGGAAGAATGGGGCAGTATTACTTCAGCTTCACAAATGTTTATAAGACTTACAAAAGGTACTGGTACGGTAGCGGTAGAAAAACAGTTGGCAGCCATTCGTGAAAAATACCGCAGTAAAGAGGAAGAGCCTGCTGGTAAGGATGGTACCAAACACCTGCTTCAACCTTTATCGGATATTCATTTCAATGCTAAATATGATGCTTTCGACCAACGGCAGGGAAATAAACCTACGTTATATGGATTATTAGCAGTGGCTGCCTTTCTGTTGCTATTGGGTTGTATTAATTTCATAAACTTAACCACTGCACAGGCATCGCAGCGGGCAAAAGAAATTGGTATCCGAAAAACAATGGGTAGTGGCAAAAGGCCATTGATTGTTCAATTCCTGAGCGAAACCTTCCTGCTTACTTTTTTTGCCACGCTTCTATCAGTGGCACTTACGCCGTGGTTATTGAATGTTTTTAAAGATTTTATACCGCCCGGTATTTCTTTTGGTTCCTTCAATCAGCCGCATGTATGGTTATTTCTCCTGATATTGCTGGTGTTGGTCAGCCTGCTGGCCGGTTTCTATCCGGCAATCATTCTTACCAAATTCAAACCAGTAACCGTATTAAAAAACCAGGCTTATAACGGTACCGCACAAACACGTAAAGCCTGGTTGAGAAAATCATTAACGGTTACCCAGTTTGTAATAGCACAGTTCCTGATCATTGCCACATTAGCCGTAAGTAAGCAAATCAGCTATTCACTCAATAAAGATCTTGGCTTCAAAAAAGAAGCGATCGTTACGTTTAATACCCGTTGGAATTTCTTTTCAAAAGAAAAAGACAATCGGCGGTTTGTATTGCTGGATAAACTCAAAACAATACCTGGCATTGAGAAACTGAGTTTAGCCAGTTCTGCTCCTGCATCTGGTAACACGTCTACTACTGTTATGAAATTTGATAATGGTAAATCGGTGATAGAAACGATGGTAGAAACCAAATATGCTGATACCGGTTATTTTAAACTTTATGGAATGACGCTGGTTGCTGGTAGAAATATTAAGATGAGTGATACAACCAAAGAATATGTTATTAATGAAACCTATTCAAAAATGATGGGCTTTCAAAAACCAGAGGATGCTGTTGGAAAAATAATCGGAGGAGATGAAAGTAAAAAACCTATTGCTGGTGTAATCCGGGATTTTCATACTAAATCTACCCATGTGGCCATTAAACCGTTAGCCTATTCTTCCGCCAGCGAAAGTAGTTTCGCTTTTCACCTTGCTCTAAAACCAAAAGATGCAACACGTGATTCCTGGAAAGAAACCTTGGGCCAGGTTGAAAAATTTTACAAAGAACTTTACCCTGAAGATGATTTTACATATCAATTTTTTGATGAAAGCATTGCCTCCTTTTATAAGAGTGAACAAAATATAAGCCGATTATTAAAATGGGCATCTGCACTTTGTATATTTATCAGTTGCCTTGGGCTACTTGGATTAGCCATTTACATTACCAATTCAAGAACAAAAGAAATTGGCGTGCGTAAAGTGTTGGGTGCTTCTGTTGTTCAGATCGTATCGTTGCTTTCAAAGGATTTTATTCTATTGGTGTTAATTGCATTTCTTATTGCATTTCCATTTGCATGGTGGGCCATGCACAACTGGTTACAGGATTTTGTTTATCGAACTTCACTTAGCTGGTGGATATTTGCTGTAACCGGAGTGGGTATGATTTTGATTGCATTAATCATTCTCAGTATTCGTACCATTCGATCGGCAATCGCAAACCCGGTAGTTAGTTTGAGAAGCGAGTAGAGCGGCCCCCCACCCCCCCGAAGGGGGGCTTAGGTAACAGCACTATAAAATGTATCCTGTTTAAATTTTAAAAGTTCTTTATAAAAATAAATATTTCACTTACACCAGAATAAAGATGTAATTAATTCGGGTGCTACCAACCTTCTCCGCCAGCCGGCGGAGAATTGAAGGAGGCCTTAATTCGGGTGTTACTAACGCTCTCCACTAGCTGGCAGAGAGTTAGAAGTGGCTGAATTGTTTAACTTAAAAATAAAATTTCTAACTAATGATTGATTTAAAACACATTTCTAAATGGGTTTCGGTAGGAGGAGCAAGAGTTTTTTTGCTGAAAGATATTAGCCTTTCTTTAAAAGAAGGAGAATTTATTTCAATCATGGGGCCCTCTGGTTCGGGTAAGTCTACCTTATTAAATGTAATTGGCATGCTCGACGATTTTGATGAAGGCGAATATAACTTTATGCATGAGTCGGTTCATAAACTGAAAGAAAAACAACGTTCGGCTTTATATAAACAATATATCGGCTTTGTATTTCAAGCATATCACCTTATTGATGAACTTACGGTGTATGAGAATATTGAAACACCTCTTATTTACCAGGATATGAAATCTTCCGAACGTAAAGCCTTAGTATCGGATATGCTTGATCGCTTTAATATTGTTGGTAAGAAGGGACTTTTTCCTGCACAGCTTTCGGGTGGGCAACAACAATTGGTAGGTATTGCCAGAGCGTTGATAAGTAAGCCTAAATTTATTTTAGCTGATGAACCAACCGGTAATCTTAATTCTAAACAAGGCGAAGAGATTATGGAACTGTTTAAAAAACTGAATAAGGAAGACGGGGTAACAATCATCCAGGTAACGCATTCTGAAAAAAACGCCAGTTATGGTTCAAGAGTTATTCATTTATTAGATGGTCGAATCGACCGCGATGAAAACTAAACTATTTATTGCTAAAGCATTAAAGATTAAATTTTATGAAGAGAAAGAAATTGGGATTCATTTTGTTAACTGTATTTGTTTTAACTGAAGCCAGTATTGCACAAACACCAGCTAAATTATCCTTAAAGCAGTGCGTGGAAACCGCTTTGAAAAATAATATACAAGTCAAGCAATCGGAACTGCAAACAAATCGCGAAGAAATAAATTATAACCAGGCAAGAGCGAATCTTCTTCCGAACCTGGGCGGTAATTATAGTTTTGGATGGAATTCTGGTCGTACCATTGACCCGATCACCAACCAATATATCAACCAACAACTGTCTTCATCGGGTTTCAACTTAAATAGCAGCATCACCTTGTTTTCGGGTTTGCAATTGCACAATGCCATCAAACAAAATTCTTTTGCTTACCAGGCCAGTAAAATGGAATATGAGCAGGCAAAAAATTCCCTTACGTTAAATGTATTACTTGCTTACCTGCTGATATTAAATAGTGAGGATATATTGGAAATTTCGAAAAGCCAGGAAGGCGTTACCCGAAAGCAAATAGAGCGGTTAGAGGTAATGGTGAAAGAAGGAGCCATCGGCCAATACCAATTAGCCGATTTAAAAGGACAACTAGCATCAGATCAAATAGCAATTATCAATAACATCAACTCTTTGCAATCAGGTAAATTGAGGTTATGCCAATTTATGAATATTCCCTTTGATAAAGAGTTGGAGATCGATCGTGATGAATTTAATAAACCAGCAGGACTCTATGAATGGACCGCTGAGCAAGTATACCAGCAATCCATTCAAAATTTTGCACAAGTAAAAGCCACGGATCTTCGTGTAAAGAGTTTAGAGAAAGCCGTTAAAGTGGCGAAGGGAAATTATTTTCCGATACTAAGTTTTGGGGCCAACGTAAATTCCAGTTATTCAAGTGCTGCTTTGAAGGAAATTCCTGGTACTAAAACAGAAGTACCAACGGGCAACTATGTTCGCATTGCCAGTTTGCAATATGACGTTTTGCAACAACAACAGAGTTTTACGTTTAGCAAACTAGGTTACGGAAAACAATTTAATGACAACCTTGGTAATTCCTATGGATTTAACTTACAGTTACCCATTTTCAATAATTTTCGTGTACGCAACCAGGTAAAACTGGCAGATATTAATAGAAAGAACGCTGAACTTGAAAATTCTAATATTAAATTATTGCTTCGTCAGAACATTGAAGAAGCGCATTTGAATATGTCGTCTACCTATCAGCGCTACAAAACACTACAGGAACAGGTGGCTAATTTTGAGATTTCTTTTAATGCCGCCGAAATCAGGTTTAATACAGGTGTGATCAATTCGGCCGAATACTTGTTGGTTAAAAATAATCTGGACCGTTCAAGAACAAACCTGGTTATGGCAATGTATGAGTACCTGTTGCGGACAAGGGTACTGGACTTTTACCAGGTGAAATTAGTTTGGTGAAATAATTTTGCACGAAACGTTCCTACGGAACGTACTATTCGATTTTATTTATTTTCTACCGACGAGACGTTCCTACGGAACGTGCATTAGAATTCTATTACTATTCCAAGGGCGAAGCGACCCGTTTTTGCAATGATATGGGAATTGGATTTCAGAAGTAACCTTAGTGCTCGCCAACCCTTTTGATGTAGCGCTGCTATTGATATCAAAACAATCAAACAAAAATTTTAGCACGAAACGTTCCGATGGAACGTAATCAACTTTTCTTTTATTTTCTACCCACGATATGTTCCGCTGGAACATAAAAAAATCGTGAAGATTTTTAAGGAGAAGCCGGTGGTTCAGGGCAATTGTCTCACCAACCTTAAGTTATTTAATCATTTCACTCCCTTCTTAAACCAGCATTCTTTGTTTGCTGCGTGCCCAAATTTTACCGTTCGTTCAATGAAAACCGCATTTGGCTAAATGGTTACTTGAAAATAAGCACCAGTCCTCATCTTTACACTACATATTATTCAACTATCATTTTAACCATTAACCTTGTCCATGAAGATATGTTGAACCTGTTTGGCTTCTTTCCCGTAAGAAAGATTACCAGATAGGATTTTTTCAAAGCTTATGAATTCTTATAGCAGTTAGTTTTGGTCGTAAACATTCCCTGGTTTCAACCGGGGATTTTTTGTTTGTATTTGATACCCAATATTGGTTTATTACTAGTGTTATGGTAAGTGTAAGTTGATGTATATCTATTCACACAAAAAGGATAGGAGTGCTTTGTAAAATAACTTCGTGCTTTCGCGGCAATTATCTTTTAACCACTAAGAGTTCGAAGAAAATATGCCCCAAAGATTCACGAAGAAAGGGCATCGAGATTTGTGAAAAAATTCTGTAGCTCCCGGTAATAAAAAATAATTACGTCAGAATAGATTTAACTTAACACTAGCTTTCTTATTTTAATGTATTCAATAGTAGTTGCCCAAATACTGTGGATTGATACAAATTGTATCTTCATTGCAATGAATAATTCATCTTCTAAAAATGTATTGATGCTGGGTGCAAATTCAGATGTGGCAAAACAGGCGTTGCTTTTATACGTACAAAAAGGTTTTCATGTTACTGCGGCTTCGAGAAATATTGATCAGCTAAAATTGTTTGTGAAATCAAATAGTATAGATATATCGAGGGTGGAGATTTGTTATTTTGATGCTACTGATTTTATAAGCCATCTTAGTTTTTATAAAAACTTACTCAATAAGCCACATATTGTTATATATGCTGCGGGTTATTTAGTGGATAATGAGGAAGCATTGATTAATTGGGAAGGTGCTTATCAAATGATGAATGTTCATTATTGTGGGGCAGTATCTATCTTAAACCTTATAGCAATGGATAAAGATAATCATCAGTTGGAACGAATTATTGGACTGTCTTCTTTATCGGGTGTACGTGGACGAAAAAGTAATTTTATATATGGAAGTACGAAAGCTGCTTTTACGCAATACCTTGCTGGCTTACGTCAATATCTTTTCAAAAGAAACATTGCAGTAAATGTTGTAATTGCTGGATATATCCGAAGCAAAATGACCGCAAGGCTACCCTTACCGGAATCTTTACTGCTGGAACCATCTTTTATCGCCAGCGCAGTGGTAAATGCAAAAAATCGTTTTGTGATTGTTCCGGGTATTAAATGGAAAATAATTTACACCATACTAAAAATACTTCCAGAGCGATTGGTAGCAAAGCTGCCTTAACCAGGTTTTGGTATCAATAGTTGCAATTTAGTAAGAAGCTCCATTTAATCGGGCGAATTTCAATTCATCTTCTTCTACCCAAAACTCCCAACGTGGATGAATAGGGTCTTCGGTATGATGTACCCATCTTCCTCCGCCAAGTGGCGATAATTTATTTTTAAGATAATCTTTAATTTCATTAATCGCAGATCGATATCCATCCCGTTGACTTTCCAGTTCGGATAACTCCTCGTAAATTTCATTAATGGCAACCACCTCCTCATCAGAATAGGTTTTTTCGGAATTCTTTAAAAGAAGGTGATGGTAATGAGCATTTTTTACTTTAATATCTTTTTCGAGAGCATTTAATTGCTGATCCTGGGCAAATAATTTCGAAACCTTTTCTTTAAGAGCACTCATAGTTATAGGATTTGGATTCAATAGCTGTATCAAACAACACATTTTCTAAGGCAATTATCGGACCAATCCATCATTCTTTCCAGTAATGATTTTTTAGTATTACCTGTCAGGTAGTTATCATTAGTAAAACTATTCTATGAATTATCAAGATCGACGAACTGGTTCTTGTAAAGAAATATTTATAGGATCGCACAATAGTTTCAGGATAAATTGAGAGGATAGTAATAGGATCTAAATCCATGGAGTTGTAAAATTCACCTTTCACTATTCACCATTGCCATCGCTGTTCACTATTGACTGCCCGCTTTCCGCAGATAAATATTTCCACTAATGGTTTTTAGATTTACCGACTTACCTCCTCCATTGTATTTATCAGCGATATCAGAATAGTTGTTATGTTTTTTTGATACACTTCCGTTCAGGAGATCACTATAAACCGTTCCTGTAATAGTGCTCAATTTAAAATCGGCCTTGCGATCAAGCGGTACCGATAGATCAATAAACCCACTGATGGTATAGGCTTTTATTTTATCCGTTTTTCCTGTGATGATAATATCACCATTGATTGTTTCTACTTCAAAAGAAGCATTTTCAGGAATCATCACTTCCCATATTATTTCGCTTTTGTAGTTGCAGCAATTGGAGTCATTATTCCAGCTTGTTTTCCGATCGGTTTCGAAGTTGGCTTTTACCTGGATGATTTTACCTGATTCATCAAATGCAACTTTATAATCATCATTGTATTTATTTTGATTAATGTTAATGGAACATTTAACGGACACCTCATTCTTATTCCAGGTAACGATTTGTATCGAATCAGCGATATTCAGGTTAAGCGATAGCGATTCCTTATTAACAAAAGAAAAAGCTTTCGTTATAATTTTTTGTGCATCTAGTATACCTGCACCGCAAAGGCAACAGGTAAGCAGCAATATTTTTTTCATACTTAATTTTTAACAGTTGATGAATTATTTATTTTCCTTTCCGGAGGTAGATATTTCCACTAACATTGGTGATTTTTAGATCTGCTCCGCCACCATTTAACTGAGTTTTTATGGTACTTCCGGCAATTCTCCGCATGTTTTTTTCATCGGAAGGGAAATCAAAATCAGAATAGATGGTTCCCGTAACGGTTTTCATTTCAAGTGTTACGCCGGCTCTTGCAGGTATCGTGATATCAATTTCACCACTGATGGTAGCTAATGAAATTGGTTTTTCTTTACTGATTTCTGCCATGGTGATTTCAACATCGCCACTGATGGTAGAAACGACTATTGAACCACCTACGTTTTTAAGGTCTATATTATGGCAGTTTTTTACTTCAATATCATTATTCATATTGGCAATAGCTACGGCACCGCCTTTACCACATTCAGATTCAATTTCAAGTTTAAAATTATCCGGTACTTTTAATTTATAGTTTGCCCTTTGTGTAATAGGAAGAAGGCATCGAATGGTGAGTTGATTACCATTTTTTTCTACAGAAAGCCCGATACCAGTATTATCGGTTCCTGCTGAATAAATAGGTTGAAGGCCTTTAGCCCTTTGGGGATTCGCAGATTTACGATCAGAACTAATAATTATTTCATTACCGCTATATCCTTGTACCGGAATGTCACCCGAAAAATCAAGCAATGTCAGTTTGCCTTCTTTCGAATTCTGAACAGCTACTTTATAATCCTGTGCTTTCAGGTTACCGATGCACAATAAAAGGAGGGTTAATGCCCATACATAAATTCTTGCTTTCATATTTTTAATTTTAGAGAAATGAAGTAGATGTACTATTTGTAATAGTATTGATGAAAAAAAAATTAATAATGGAATTACATAACCTTCCTGAGCCCTTGTTCGGCTATATCTTTCACAGGCTGAAGCGTTTTTTTATTGGAAAGAATTGCTTTTATGGATTTAATCGCCTTAGTCTCTTTTTTATCAGTAAGGACATTGATCAATACAATTTGAAGAAGCGGCTCTGTTTGATTTTCAAGGGAAGTGACCAGGGAATCAATAATCATAGGATCACCAGAAAACTTAATGATTGAATTGAAAGCTGCCAACCGTACATTTATGTTTTTATCTTTATTTAATGTATTTAACAATGCATAAATAATGGTATTGTCCGCATTGCTAAACTCATCGGCATAATTAACGGCTCTGATACGGTCACTGGCAGATTCTTCTTTGAGCAATGATAAGAGCATGGCTTTCTTTATTTCCTTTACCTCTTTTTGCAGATTGGCTAATTCCAATGTTTTATCGGGAGCAGCAGTTGATTTTAATTGTAGACCAGTAAATATTCCGCCAGCTACCAATACTATAGATGCGGCAATACGTACTAAAAGAGTAGATACATTCAACGCAATAGTTTTTTTCTCGGGTAATTTTTTAATTAAACTAACAGTAGAAGCAATATTCAGCTCAGACTGTAACATTGTATTAAAATTTTCGCGGAGCCCTGGCCCTGGTTTTTCCAGACTGGTTGAGGATAGTTCGGCAAACAATTGTTTGTACTGGCCAAGTTCTTCACGGCAATGTGTACATGTTTCTAAATGCTTCTGAACAGTTGACTGCAAAGAAGGAATCAGTAATTGATCCGCATAATCAATCAATAAAGGCTCTATTTCGGTGCAATTCATACTCATAGCTAACTATAATTTAAAATAAAGATTTCGTAATTCTTTGATAGCCCGGTGAACCTGCACTTTTACGGTGCCGATAGAGATATCTTTCATTTTTGCAATTTCTGCATACTTTAAACCTTCTATTCTGTTCAGTACAATCAACTCCCGATTAACAGGCCCCAGGCTCCCCAGTGCTTTTCGTAATTTTTCAAAATCGTCTTCCTGGTATCTTTCCTTACTTAGTGGAATATCTTCGGGTTCTTCCTTTAGTTGTTTAAATACGTCTGCCGTCTTTCGTTCCTTTTTACAATAGTCGGCATGCAGGTTGCGGGCTAATTGATAGATCCAGGATTTGAAAGTTCCGGTTCGATCATTGAATGTGTGCCGATAACGCAAAATGCGGTAGAATAAATTCTGAGTCAAATCTTCACTGACGATTCGATCATCTGTGAGTCGTAAAAAAAAATTGTATAACAAAACATGGTACCGTTCAAATAACTCAGCCAGGTCAGCCAATTGACCCTCCCTTACCTTATTCATTAATAGTTCATCTGTTAGCTTGGTCACCGGCAGTAGTTATTTCTTAATGGGGTTACTTGCAATGGGTAAAAAGGTTACAAGAAATGGGTAATTATTTTCGGAACAGTTAAATTATTCAGTAAAAGCTGATCAAATACTATTCTTCTTAGCCTAAAGATAGGAACACCCTATTGTAACAATTTACTAAGGATCAGATTTTGGAAAAATCAGTATTATCTGTAACCCCAATGAAAAGTTTCCTCACTGGCCTTGTGCAAGGATCTTCCTAAATATTACCTGGCTGTCTTCTCCTACAAATGAATATATTAGTGAATTAAAATAAGATTGACCATACTAAAACATTGTTATGGAATTAAAAGCAGCAGACTATATTATTATTCTGATCTATTTTGCTTTTGTAATTGCTGTTGGTTTTATTATTAAGAAGAGGATAAAATCCAGTAACGATTTTTTAGCCAGCACCCGTAGTATTCCTCTTTGGATAACCAGCCTTGCATTTATATCTGCTAATCTTGGTGCACAGGAAGTTATTGGTATGGTGGCATCGGGCGCCAAGTATGGAATTATGACGGTGCATTTTTATTGGGTGGGTGCCATTTTCGCAATGGTTTTCCTTGGTGTTTTTATGATGCCGTTTTATTATGGAAGTAAAGCAAGGAGTGTTCCGGAATATTTACGTATGCGCTTTGATGAAAAAACAAGAGCATTGAATGCTATTTCTTTTGCTGTGATGACCGTTTTTTCCTCGGGTATTTCATTGTATGCACTTGCTAAAATGCTGGAGATAATTTTGAAATGGAATTTTGATGTCTCTATCTGGATAGCCGCAGGCATTGTGATGGTATATACTTTTTTAGGTGGATTGAAAAGTGCAGTCTATAACGAAGTGCTCCAGTTTTTTTTAATTGTATTGGGCTTTTCACCACTTGTTATTATTTCACTACAAGATGCGGGAGGATGGACTGCAATTAAAGAACAATTGAATCCGAACATGACCCATGCCTGGAAATATATGAGAGATACAGATTCAAATCCGATGGGCCTGCATTTTATGTCGCTTCTATTCGGATTGGGTTTTGTAATGTCATTCGGTTATTGGTGTACCGATTTTCTGGTTATACAACGAGCTATGATTGCAAAAAATATGCGTGAGGCTCAGTTAACACCTATCATTGCCGCCATCCCTAAAATGTTGATGCCTTTAATTGTAGTGTTACCTGGTATTATAGCTATTGCATTAATGCAACCCGCTTTAGCAAATGGTTATACGATACCCTTGGATGAATCTGGCCAATTGAATTATACCATGACCCTGCCATCGCTTATTGCACATTATTACCCAAGCGGATTGCTGGGTGTTGGTATTACAGCATTGATGGCATCTTTTATGAGTGGAATGGCTGGTAATGTTACAGCCTTTAATGCTGTATTTACATTTGATATCTATCAACCCTATTTTGTAAAAAATAAATCCGACAAACATTATTTATTGGTGGGTAAATATGTTACAGTTGCAGGTATCCTTATTTCTATTGTAACGGCCTATATTGCTAAAGGATTCAATAATATCAATGATTTTCTGCAACTGGTATTTGGTTTTGTAAATGGGCCTTTGTTCGCTACTTTTTTATTAGGAATGTTTTGGAAGAGAACAACCGGGCATGGAGCTTTTTGGGGATTACTTGCCGGAACAGTGGGGGCCGCACTAACCCACGGACTTACCATTGCCGAGGGGAAGGGCGGTTGGATAACTCCGTTATATGAAATCAAAAGTGGCATGGGACAAGCTTTTATAGTAGCGGGCGTATCGTGGATCGTAAATTTTTTTACGACCATTATTGTAAGCCTTCTTACCAAACCAAAGCCAGTTGAAGAACTAAAAGGATTGGTGTATTCATTAACTGAAAAAATAATTCAACCCAAGGGCCCCTGGTACCAGCGCGTTGTTCCGCTGGCAATTATACTATTGGCCTTAACGATTTTGCTGAATATTATTTTCTTCTAAATAAAGAACCATGTATAAAAAGTTTGGTCAGCTTAGTTTTATTATCGGATTCTTTTTTACCCTTGTCTCAATAGTACTTTTTATAAATGCACTGTTAAAACAAACCTCCGATAAGGTAAGTATTTACACTTCCATCGTATTTGTAATTTTTGGCATTACCATGATTTATTTGAGCAGTAAAGAAAAAGCCGACGATTAATTACCTATTGATAACGCCTTTTAATACAGGAATTTTTGCATTGGGTGAAAAGCTGATGCTTGTTTCAATAGAAATATTATTTCCATCAATTTTGCAGATTAATTTTTCTGTATGTGGACTTTCAAGATACCGAAGTATAATCTCTATTGTAGAACCATCAATCCAGCTATACTTTCCAGCAACTTTGGTAGCGGGCAATCCAACAAAATGATTTTTAGCAGCACCTACTAGGGAAGGACCCCGGCGGGTGGTTTCACTCATTTTCCACGAGGACACACCTAAATTTAGTTTATACGTGGCCGTATCATCTTTAATTAAAAGAGAGCTATTGGTATTGTTTAAATCAAATTGTATCGTCTTAATTTTTTTAGCGTTCGGTTCAAATTGGTACGTAAAATTGAAAGAAGGAGCCATTACCGAAGTGTCGGTTGCCATTGACAGCTCATTAAGCGTCAGATTTAATAATTTTTGTTTTAATAAACTGCTTTCTTTTTTATCGGCTATTGATTTATCAGACGTGAACGCTGGTAATAAATGTTCCCAAACAAGATCCAGTTCTCCCTGCATATCGCCTGTTTCAGAAGTAATAGCAATTACTGCATCTTGCTCGGGGAAAACAAGAATGTATTGACCAAAAGCGCCATCACCCCGATATGTATTGTGTCGGCTGCGCCAGAATTGATAACAGTATCCCTGGCGCCAGTCACTGGAATCCTTAGCCGCTTGTGATAATTCGGGCGTTTGCTCAATTTTTTTTGTAGTAGCTTCTTCTACCCAGGCTTGTGGAAGTACTTGTTTTCCTTTCCATTTTCCTTTTTGCAAATAGAGTTGTCCGAATTTTGCAAGGTCCTCTGTTTTTATCCGAAAACCCCAGCCACCGGTATTAATTCCTGCGGGATCAATTTCCCAATCAATTCCTGTTATTCCCAATGGTTGAAATAGGCGCGGACGTAAATAATCAATTATTTTTTGTTTAGTAACTTTTTGTACAATAGCAGAAAGCATATAAGTTGCCGTTGAATTGTATAGAAATTTACTGCCTGGTTTAGATAAGATTGGTAAAGCGAGGAATGCCTTGATCCAATCCTCCTGCGTAGAAATTACCGGCCCGGTAGGGTCGGGGTCCTGTCCAACAGACATGGTTAGCAAATCCCTGATCGTTAGTTCCGAAAGATTAGGACTGATCGTTGCAGGCAATTTATCCGGAAAAAAAGAAATCACTTTATCGTTTACAGTTATTCGCTTTTCACTTACGGCGAACCCAATAGCAGTAGATGTAAAACTTTTACTTACTGAATACATGGTATGTTTTAGTTCCGGCCGATACGGCTTCCACCATCCTTCAGCAATAACTTTACCATGCCTCAGCATCATAATACTATGAAATTCGTGTTTGCTTTTAGTGGCAGCCTCTAAAAAGGAAATGATATTTTTTGACGAAACGCCTTCAGCTTCAGGGGTACTTCGGGGAAGTATAGTTGTTTGGGTAAAAGCCTGGAGAGATAAAAATAATATTACTGAAAATACAGTGGCTGTAATTTTTCGTGTATGCATAATATATAGGTTGAATAGGTTATCAGTTCGATTCTCGTTTAAATATACGATTATATCCGGAGCAGTTGCCAGTATTGACTATCCTTTTTGGGTGATGTCTCACTTTCAATAAAGAAAGCCTTCCCACGAAGACGCCAGGCCAGCAAAGCATTTTTACGCAAAGGAAATCTATTGTGTTCTTTGTGAAAATAACATCGTGTTCTTTGTGTTAAAAAGCAAACAAAAAGGACTCAAAGAAAAATTCTTCACAAAGTTTATAAAGAAAAACCTGTGCACCGTGGTTCAATAATTTAACCGCAGGCGCCGAGCCGATTGGAAAATTAAATGGTGTATTTGGGCGATGTCTCACTTTCAATAAAGAAAACCTTCCCACGAAGAGGCCAGGCCGCAAAGCATTTTTATGCAAAGGAAATCTATTGTGTTCTTTGTGAAAATAACATCGTGTTCTTTGTGTTAAAAAGCAAACACAAAGGACTCAAAGAAAAATACTTCACAAAGTTTATTAAGAAAAACCTGTGCACCGTGGTACAATAATTTAACCGCAGGCGCCGAGCCGCTGATAAAATAAAACTGTGTACTCAGGGAAAAAATTACCTCGCTGGCTCTTAATTGAAAATAATTTTCAATTGAAAGTTCTTATTCATTTTCAGACAATAAATAGCCCTTTGATTTTTTTTTACAATCTGCGATATCCTATTTTCTTTATGCAATTATTTCTGAAGTGTTACGGAAAAACTATGCTCTGATTTTATTATCGCTGATACTTTCGGCACAAATGTTTTGTAGCCGCTGATAGTTAGTGACGAAAGTTCCATGTCACCAAACAATACTTTTAATAAAACAGTTGCCTGGTCATTCTTTTTTTTAAGATCTATCGTTCCCCAACTATATCCATTCGACCAAAAATAATTTCCTGGTTTTGTATCAAAACGCATCGATTTATCTATACCCGAATATTGAAAACCAGTTAAAGCAAGCGTGGCCGACCAACTCGCCATTGCCCTTGCATAGTGATGCCCACATTCAGGCTCGTCGAAAGGATTTCGTTTTTGTCCATCGAATCGATTCCGTATACTTTGAATACATTTTAGTCCGGCATCAATTTGACCTTCATACAACATACCTATCGCGGCAGCATATTCAAAGCCCGACATAGACTCAGCAAAATAGGGAAATGGAACTTTTAATCGACCCTTGGGCCAGCTCGCCATAATCAATCCTGATTCCTTATCCATTACATAGGAGCGCATATTATTAAATACATTATCGAAGCGGCCAATAAAATTATTCTTCATTACTGTTTTCAAGGATGTTTGTATATGTTCTTTATCGCCAAGATATCCAAGCCCGCATACATGGGCCATGTATTGACCAACCAATTGATCTACCAGGCAACCCGCTCCTAATTGAAATTCGGGAATTTTAGTTGCCGGGTTTTTCATATCCAGGAATTGAAACGTATTCGGATCCGTTATTTTATGTTCGTAATAAGCTCCGTTAAATAAGTTTTCATCAACCCATTTAGATCCTAACGCAAATATATGATCGCATTTTTCCGAAAAAGATAGATCGTTCATAGCCTTCGCCATTTCCGAGCTTGCTTTTAATGCTCCGAAATACCAGAATTGCATTTGCGGGTTAGGGCCGAAATAATCCACATCCATCGTATTATGTTGCCTTCCTTCTTCAACACCATCTTCGTTTGCATCCCATCCGCCCTTGATCCATGCATAGGACATGGCTGCTTTAACTTTTGACCAATATTTTTTTAACCAGTTATTATCTCCCGATAATTTCCATTCTCTATAAAATCGAATAATCGATCCCATTTGACCATCCGCTGCCGCCACATGATCGATCTTGAAATTTTCTTCTAATGGCAGGTTTACCCGATTCATCATTTTTCCATTTTCTTTCGAACCAAAATCCATTTCTACTTCGCGCATTGACCTTGCTAGGTTTCCGTATAGAAATGCCGTAGCTGTTTCATAATTCCACACATGTGTACAACTACCATAACAGGATCCTGCTTCATCCATCACGCCTTCCCACCCCATCACGTGGCCCGAGGGTAACCGAAAAACGGTTTGTGATCTTAAGGTAGAAAGATTAAAGAGCGCTGCTTCTTTTACAACCAATGGCAAATCACTTTTTACGAAGGCGGATACAAATTCATTCGTTTTTGCTTCTAATGCAGGTAATCGCCCAGCTTCTTTTTCAATTACATCCCATGCATCTTTATAAACAGACGTATAAAAATTACCGATAATTTTTCCTTTGTAACCAAAGCTCCAGGCATTGTTCCAATCAAGACGATTTGGAAAATGCCAGGTAATATAAAATGTAAATGATTTGGTTGAATGCGGGGGAATTGTTTTTTTAACAGCAAGAGAAGCCATTGGATTGTCATCAATCAACTCTTTCTTATCGGTTAATAACCCATCTGCACTAAAGTCATCCCAAAAATCAAGTGTTGCATTTTCCCAATCGTTTGGTGTAGAAGAACGTCGGTAACTAACAATTTCTTTTTCACCAGTGGTTAAAGCAATGGTTCCCCATGCTGGATCATTTGATGCAACACTATCGCTCCACATATAAATGCCTTTCACAGAATTGTTTTCCCGAAAAACATTCTGATTATTTTTTGCGCCGCTGTATACATTATCTCCTTTCCAATTCTTGCTTTGAATGCTTCCGTCGATACCAATAAAATTTCGCATAGTACCGCAAATTGCCACTTCCATTGCGGCATCACTGTTATTGGTTACCTCATAATTTAAAATAGCAATCGGAATGCTGCTGGCATCGGCATCACCGGGTATCATTGGGTTGAAACCTTTTATTTTTACGGAAATAGGTAACAAATCATCTTTCAGGTATACCTGGCCGAAAGGATAGGCTGCTTCAAATCGGGCGGAAGAAAACCTGGGCATACCATGATGATTCACCGGCCTGCCTTCATAATGCATGTATTCGCTGGGATCGAAAGGCCCAATCAGCGCTTTGCTCATAGCAGGTTTATGCAACGGCTTTACATATACGGCAAAAAAAGGAGCCTGGTTTCCATCTGTGATAGTACTGAAGTTTAAACCTGGCTTGTTCATAATTTCCCAGTCGCGCAAGTCACCTCTTCCTCCTAATGATACGGTACCTGTTCCAATTCCACCTATTGGAAGGGCAATATTTAGTAAATGATCTTTGTCGTATTGTTTTAATACGGGCCATTCTGGTGTTTGTGCTATCAACGTTGTTGAAATGATTACAATAGTTAGGGTAACAGTTATTTTAAAGATGGAAGGATTCATGGTTTATTATTTATAGAAGGAATATTATTCTAATTTCTGATAGCTATTTAGTAGAAATATTCTACCATCTAATTTAACGTATTTCTGTATTACTTCTTTAAGTAATAAAATAAATGCTTACAAAAATGTGAACTTCCATAAAGGAATAATGCTGGTGATTCCATTCTTCTTTCTATCTTCAAAAATGGAAACTGTAACTTCATCAAATAATTCTTTAAAATGAAATGGACATCAAAACTAATTTGTATTTTTTGCACCTTTCTCTCACTATCAGTAGTTGCGCAAAAGCCCATCGAACTTAGCTCTCCCAATGGAAAAATTATTTTTTCATTTAAGCTGCAAAATAAATCGGCGATGTATGGCGTTCGCTTTAAAGGCAATACAATCGTTGATTACTCCTTGCTTCATTTGAAGTTTGATAATGGCGCATTTAAAAACAATCTCCTGCTTAACAAGCCGATTTTTAAAGATACCATTGAAAAGTATGCGTTAGTTGCAGGCAAAGTAAAAATGGTTACTACTCACTATAAAGAAGTCATTATTCCGCTGGAGGAATCCATCCTACCATTCAGAAAAATTAATTTTGTTGTAAGGGTATTTGATGATGGATTAGCCTTCAGATATAGCTGGCCTAAACAAGAAAACTGGGATTCTTTCTTACTCTATGATGAAACAACTTCGTTTAGGCTTAAGGGAGATCCAGCGATGCTTGCATTATTACTGCCAAGCTATACTACTTCGCACGAAGGCTTATATACCAGTTTGCCTTTGAGCATGGTTAAGAATGATACACTTATTGATATGCCTGCTTTGTTCGACTTTCACAACAGTACCTATCTTGCTATTACAGAAGCCGCGCTTGTTGATTATGCAGGTATGTATTTATCTAAAAATAACGGCGTATTGGAAAGTAAATTATCGCCTTTACCGAATCAAACTAGCGTAAAAGTTAAAGCGGTATTACCCCATCAAAGCCCATGGCGCGTACTTATGGTTAGTGATAGGATTGGATCATTAATAGAAAGTAATATTCTTACAAGCCTTAATGAACCCAGTAAAGTAGACGATGTACAATGGATAAAACCAGGGAAAACAACTTTTCCCTGGTGGAATGGAAATATAGTGCCTGATACATTAATCAATCCTGGTAATAATTTTGAAACAGCTAAATACTATATTGATTTTTGTGCGAGAAATAATATCGAATACCATTCTGTTGTGGAATATGGATTACACCAATGGTATATGGATGATGGCGCAAATTTTCAACCAGGTCCGAATGCAGATGTTACAACACCTGTTCCCGGACTTGATATGCAACGAATAGTTGATTATGCCACTGAGAAGGGAGTAGGTATAAGAGTGTGGGTACACTGGGCGGCGCTTTATCCTAAACTTGATAGCGCCTTTGCACTATTTAAAAAAAGGGGAATAAAAGGAATGATGGTTGATTTTATGGATCGCGATGATCAGGAAATGGTAAATATTCAAACAGAAATTTTACAGAAAGCAGCAGCACATCATTTTCATATTCAATTTCATGGATCTTATAAACCCACCGGATTGAACAGAACCTATCCTAATGAGTTTACCCGTGAGGGCACTTTAAATTATGAAGCGAATAAATGGAGCGATATGGGTCTTTCGCCCGATCATGATCTTTCTATTCCCTTTACAAGAATGCTTGCGGGATCAACAGATTATCACTTAGGTGGATTTCGCGCCGTTCCGCAAAAATTCTATAAAGGACAATATTCGATGCCTTTGATGGTGGGTACCCGTTGTCATATGCTTGCCATGTATGTAGTGCTTGAGAATTATCTGCAAATGGTTTGCGACTATCCGGCAGCGTATGAAGGCCAGCCAGGTTTTGAATTTATTAAAAAGGTTCCAACTACCTGGGAAGAAACAAAAGTGTTGAATGCTAAAATTGGAGAATACATCACTATTGCGAGGAGAAATAACAGCGATTGGTATATTGGAACGATAACCAATCATCAATCCAGGCAGCTTACTATTCCATTAAAATTTTTGAAGAACGGAAAGTATTTGGCTGAAATATATTTGGATGCAAAAGATGTTGATACAATGCCTGATCATTTAATTAAGCAAATAAAGGAGGTAACACAAAAAGATACGATTGTGGTAACTATTGCAAGTGGGGGAGGAATGGTGATGCGGTTGACAAAAAAATAAAAATATCAATATTGTCCGACTAAACTCATCTTAATAATTATTAAAAGCCTTTTGCAGAGCGGGTTCCAGCCCCTTCTCCTCAAGGAGAGGGTTGGGCCTGCCTGCCGGCAAAGGCAGGGTGAGGTAACTCTTGCAAATGAAGCGTTTAATTTATTTAGTCGAACAATAGTGTAAAAACATATTAATTAAATAATTGGATAGAAAGAAATATCTCTGTAAAACTTCAAGTTGTTTTCTATTTCTATTTTTTAAGCGATAAGTCAATGAATAATTAAGAATGTAAATTGAAAAAAGAAGTCGTTTTTATTCAGCCGCTGTTTTCCAGGTATAAACTCTTTTAAGGTTGGGTAATTTTTTTATTTTTTCTAAGCCGATTTTTGTAATGAGGGTTTCATTTAAATTCAGGGCTTCAAGATGCTGCAAAGATGCCAGGTGATTGCTGATTGGATCTGCTATCGGGTTTTTTTCTATTCGTAATTTTTCCAAATTTATCAGCGCCGATAAAAAATCGAGATTATTTTCTTTCAATCCGTTATTAGAAAGATTTAGCCAAATGATATTTTTTGCGGCGGCATTCAACTGTTGCCTTATAAAATCTATTTTAATGCCCGAATTCGCCGGTAACGTGACATCTAACATCACCGGATGATAC
>JANNEK010000023.1:0-4288 GCA_031378605.1 Chitinophagaceae bacterium
CTTTTTTCCTATAAGAATCCCAAATTCCAGTTCATAGGTTTTAGAATTTAAAACAGAAATAGTTCCAATGGATTGGCCCATTTTAATTTCTGCGCCCTTTTTTAATATCGGTTTATCAATGTTTGAATATACAAATATAGAATCTTTGTTTTCTATAAACATCATGTAGTTGCCGTTAGTTTCCAAAACTGCCTTTATTTTGCCGCTACTAACAGAAACAACAATATTTAAAAGACTATAAACTGTGATAAAATTTGAGGGGTCTTGTATATAACCAATATTTTCCTGATATTTAAAAATATAGCCCTTTTTAACAGGGCTGTTATTGATAATTATTATTGAATCCAGATTATTTTGAGCAATTAATGGCAACAAAAAAAACTGAAAAAAAAGGAAAAATAAAATACTACTTAAAATATGTTTTCTCATTTTAAAGCTTACACTGGTAAACAATTAATGCCCAATACTTATACTAGAATTTATACTGGTCCAACTCTGTAATAAACTTGTAACCTGAGACCAAGAAAATGCTTTCCCACTCTTAACAATGATAGAGAATTGATCAGACGTTTTATATTGAGCATCAAAAGCTTGAATTTCATGCCGCCTGGTTTCATATTTCTTCTCAGCGCTTTTGCCTGATCTCTGGTCTAAGAATTTACCCTTTGAATTTTTCATTTTACTATACCAATCTGCATAATCTTGAATTGTATGAGTTCCTTCGTGACTCACTGCCTCAGCGATTGCCATTTCTTTCGCTTCTTCAATAGATATGCCTAATAGTCCGCTCAAAATTCGGGCTCGGAAATTTATACCATACAAATTTAAAGCTAGTACGGTGTTATCCCACTCGGCAGTTTTATCATATTCCCCAGTAGAAGGATTAAATTTATAATTTTCGTCAAAATGACTTTTGAGTTCTCCATTTAGACGCTCATTATATTCTGTAAGTGTCATTATTTCACCCCAAAACTGGCTACTTGTAGGCCAATTCTGGGCTAATTTATCATTTTTGTCTTTCGTGTTATGTGTATAAAAATAAATTACCCGAGTTGATTTTTCCATATTATTCCAAATTTTTTTCCCATTGCTCGTTTTTAACATGGCCTCTTTTATAGCTTTTACATATGGATCATTTGGATTGCCAATTTTATTTCCATCGAAATCAATATTTTTAATAGGGTTATTGGCGCAGTAGTTATAAGGAGAAAAAGAAAGATATTCTGCGGCAAGTTGATCAATCACATGCCACCTCCCAATCTGCGCATCATACATCCTCGCCCCATAATCCAGCCATTCAAGTCCACTGCCATCACTAAACTCTTTATTCTGTTCTTCCTTACCGTTATACTTGTACTTATTCGGTAATTTAAACGCCGCTTCACTTGAAATACCTTTTAAAACATTACCCCATGCCCCGTAATGTGATTCTGAAATTAATGGTCCCCTAGTATGCACCACCTGCAAATTATCAAAGAACACATCAAGCTTACTCTCGTTACTGCAATAGATAAATAAAATACACGGCCTCCCCAACCCCTCCAAAGGAGGGGCTTTAGACCAAAAGTATTTTTAAAGCTATGGAAATATGTAGCAGGGGCACTAAAATAATTTGGAACTTACTACTCACTGCTACTGCACGTATCCGTTAGTTCCCGTCTCACACACCTGCTCCAGCTATTAATTTTCTTCTTCCTTTTAATCAGCTAAAATAACTGCATTCCTGCGTGAGCGGAGTCGTTTTTTTGACACCTTTCCTTACAAAATTTACAATCCATTTATACCTGACAATTTGATACATGAATACAAAAAAGCCCTCACAGAAACGCTACCAATTCAAAATTGATGCTTATTTTTTACAAAAAAATACAGGAGGCTATTCCTTACCCCCTGTAAAACCTTTATTGCCATTAGTATTTTTGAAACCAGATAATTTGATACATTACCACATTTTTGTACCGACATATCTAACGGTACGCAATTCACGGCACACCTTGCGCCAGCTGTGGGAACCAAATGCCCCTTGAATTAGGGGATTTCATATTTGGAATAACATGTCCTTGATCAAGGGTTTTAATTTCAATACTCTCAATAAATTTTTTAATCGGAGGCATTTTGCCATGGATAAATACCTTTTGGTTCAATAACATTAGAGCGTCTTCATAATTAATGGCTGTCACACCACAACCAATTCCAATTCCTGGAGGAAAATCAAATGCCTGTTCAATTTCAAATTCAAACCAATACATGATGTATTTAAGGCTCATATATATTCTAATTTGATTTAGGAATAAATGTTGGTTTTGCTCCAGGTTCAAACTTAATTAGTGGTCCTTGAAAAGGATTTCCGAGGCCAGGAATTATTCCTGATTTTGGATCAATGCTAGGCAATTTAGTTTGATTAAAATAGGGTATCGAACCGGGAGAGGCAAGATAATCAATGTCGCTTTTTGTTCCCTGGCCTTTCCCTATTGGATCACTTGTTCCAACCCCACGCCTAGTCCCATTAGCTGCAGAGCCGGCTATTTCTATCGGTCTTTCTGCCTCATTTACGGCTTTTTGAATAGATTTTACTTCAGCTTTTGTTAAATCCCCAAGTCCACTTTTGACTTGTCCTAAACTTATTCCTTTTCCAACTCCCCAAGTTAGGATCATAACTCCTCCACTTAAGGTTGCTTCCCCGGCTTTTTCTCCTCCTATCTTGCCTGCTTCAAAGTTATTTCCCTTTGCCAAATTGTCTACAATAGAAATAGCTGTTTTGGTATCATCCACAATTTGACTAACGGGCAACATTTGAACAAGTGCCTTAAGTTGATTCAACGGATTTAATCCGTCTTTAATTGTTTGAACAGGGTTATTAAAATTATTTTTTATCTTATTACCAACCCCGCTGAAAAAACCAGTAAAGCCTGCAGCTACGCCTTGCCAATATCCAGGTTTTATTGCTGAATCACCCAACGGATCTGAAAATCTAATTGGATTATTTAACATTGCCGAATAAGGAGACCAAGCTTCTGCACTTTCAATTTTAGGATCAATCTGCCAGAACCTTCCTGTTTGTGGATCAAGATTTCGATAGAAGGCATCGTACATATTCAAATCAAAGTCATTGTTATGTTCAATACCGTTATACTTGTACTTATTATCCAACTTGCCTGCAGCTTTGGAAGATATTCCCGCCATAGTAAGTCCGAATGGATAATAATGAGTTTCTTCTAACAAGGCCCCCCTTGTATGCACCACCTGCAAATTATCAAAGAACACATCCAGCTTACTCTCATTACTACAGTAGATATAAAGGTAACCGTTTTTAATTATTTCTCCCGTGTTCTTAACATGACTTTTTAATACTCCATTCGCACCCACCGCATCAAAACCACTATTGGTGGAGTTTTTTACCGGCCTGAAATTTTCATCAAATAATATCCAGTTAATATAGGCTTTGGGTTGAGTGGTAGTTTGATCCTTTGTTTTGAACAAAGTGTCTATCAGACTCATTACTCCGGGTGCAATTGATAACATCTCTCCCGTAACACCTGTTTTTCCACTAATACCAGCTCCAATAAAATTGGTTAATAAATCTAAGAGTGGAATAGATGCAGCACTACCGGGTACATTTCCATCGGCTGTTTTCCAGTACGATTTTCCATAGATATCTACTTTATCTCCGGCCATTACTCTCAAGGTAATACCCAATCCCATCTTTGTTCCGTTACCATGCAGGCGGTACAGTTTCTGGCTATTGTTGGTACCCGTTATATTGGCATTATTAGTTGCCAGTCCATTATTGTTGGGGTAATTCTCCGTTAACCCAAAAGCTGCAGATCTGTCAACAATATTCACCGGGTCCACTTTGTAATAGGTATTTTCAAAATTAACGGCATTGGTATTTTCAAGGGATACAATGGGGTAAATATCTGTTTGCAATTCTTCGGTTAGTACCATGCGGGTATTGCCTAAATGATCTTTCAGGAAGTAATCATATACGTATTCGGTAAAGAAAAAAATAAGACGAAGAAATTTGATAGCTTTAACGCTAATGGCTACTTGCCACAAGTTGAAGTGAAATAAATGAAAGTTTTATAAAAAATAAACATATAGAAACGGCACCTACTTAAAATTGATGCTTATTTATCCCAAAAAAAATATAGGAAGCTATTCCCTGCCCCCTGTAAAACCTTTATTGCCATTAGTATTTTTGAAACCAGATAATTTGATACATTACCTTCTTTACTTAACCTGAAAAATTTTTAATCAAATAATCAAAGAGTTGGAGGTAGTTAAGATG
>JANNEK010000258.1:0-2442 GCA_031378605.1 Chitinophagaceae bacterium
GTTCCTGATTCAACATTATATTGATCTGGATGCAAATCTGATTGTTGTAATGGTAAATGGGGTTGCCGTTTTAGGTGATGCTTATACAGGTAATGTGGGAGGTGTTGATTTTTATTCATTCGATGCCACCAACCGTTATTATGTTGATGATGTTTTATGGATAGAAAGCACAGCTGAAATCAATACGTATTATATTGATGAAGATGGCGATGGATTTGGCAATATCGATATTTACACAATCGTGGTTGGTGATGCACCAACTGGTTATGTCGGCAATTCAACCGACTGTGTTGATCAGAATGATGCAGTTTATCCTGGTGCAACCGAAATTACAAATGGTATTGATGATGATTGCGATGGATTAACAGACGAAAATGTTGCGATCGATGATATCTGGTCACTTAATTCAATTCATATTTATCCGGTGCCTTCACAAGGTTTAATAACGCTGGAACTTGGTGCAATTGCAACCGGTGAAACACTGCAGTTGGAAATTTTTGACAACTACGGACAAATGATCTATTCGGATGAAATTGTTTTAAGCAGTAGTGAGATCAGCAAATTGATCAACCTTGAAAGTTTTGCATCGGGTGTTTATCAAATGCATTTAATTTCGGGTAATTCTGTTATCTCTAAGCAATTGATGATTTTGAAATAAGTTATTATTATAGATAAGCTTATTAAAATTCAGATCCATCAGACTTCGGTTTGGTGGATCTTTTTCCTGTTTTCCGCAGTTTTTAAAATCAGCTAAAAAAATGGCTGTAGAGTCTTGAATTTATTGAGTTTTTGTTTTGAAATTGACTGGCTCGCTTAAATTTGAGTGTGTTTATACGTCGAAAAACAAATAGAGGCGGAAGCGTTAGTATTCAAGTGGTGGATACCAGCGGTAGAAAGGATAAATTAATCAGAACTATTGGAAGTTCTCGAGACGCCGATAAGGTAGAAGCTTTATATAAAGCAGCACAAGCCTTCATTGATCATTACCACCTACAGCTGGCAATTAATTTCACCCAGGCAGAGGATGAATCATTTTTTACTTCGGTGAAAAAGGGTTTGAAACAAATCGAGATGATCGGACCTGAATTGATTTTAGGAAAATTGTTTGACGCTGTAGGATTCAATATCATTGAAGAAGACTTGTTTCGTCATCTTGTTATAAGCAGGTTGGTCTTTCCGCTTAGCAAATTAAAAACGACAGCGTATTTATTGCAATATAAATCAATAATTATTGAAGTAGACCAACTTTACAGGTTCCTGGATAAGTTACATTTGAAATATAAGGATACCGTTCAAAATGCAAGCTATCAGCATACATTAAAGATATTGGAAGGGAATATATCCATTGTGTTTTATGATGTTACCACATTGTATTTTGAATCAAGTGATGAAGATGATTTACGCAAGACTGGATTTTCAAAAGAAGGTAAACATCAAAACCCTCAAATTGTTTTAGGTCTATTGGTAAGCATAAATGGATATCCTCTGGCCTATGAAATCTTTGAAGGCAACAAGTTTGAAGGTCATACAATGCTTCCGGTGATTGAAAAGTTTAAACATAAGTATCAATTACAAAAATTAATTATTGTTGCAGATGCCGGGTTGCTATCTAAAAATAATATTGATGAGCTTTTGCAAAAAGGATATGAATTTATTTTAGGTGGAAGGATAAAAAGTGAGAAGCGTGAATTAAAACAAAAAATTTTATCCTATTCTTTCACTGATGGCGAAAGCATTATTATGAGCAGAGATAATGATACGCAGTTGATTGTTAGTTATGCTCTGGCCAGATCAAAAAAAGACAATCAAAACCGGGAACGAGGTCTGAAAAAATTAGAAACAGCTTTAAGGAAAGGGAAACTTAGTAAGCAACATATAAATAACCGGGGTTATAATAAATACCTGAAACTGGAAGGTGAAATTCAAATCAGCATTGATTACAATAAGTTTAATGCTGACGCTCAATGGGACGGCTTAAAAGGATATATCACGAATAGCAAAATCCCTAAAGAGCAAATCATTGATAATTATAAACATCTCTGGCAAATAGAGAAGGCATTCAGAATCTCAAAAACCGATTTGCGCATAAGACCAATTTATCACAGATTGCAACGAAGAATAGAAGCACATATCTGCATCGCTTTTTGCGCCTATAAAATTTTTAAAGAGTTGGAAAGGCAATTAAAGCTTAATAAAACAAAAATAAGCGCTGAGAAAGCTATTGACTTAATGAAAACTATCTACAAGATCTCCGTTGAACTTCCTAAATCATCAAATTCATCCTCATTCATTTTTGCTCCAAATGACCAGCAACAGGAACTCTTGAAAATTTTTAAACTAAATATTTAGATTTGACTGGCTCAATGCGGAAAACAGGAAAAAAATACCGCTAAAAAAAGCGATTAAGAATAAAATCGCTTTTATCTTAATCGCTATCCCGAT
>JANNEK010000272.1:0-5873 GCA_031378605.1 Chitinophagaceae bacterium
CAACTTATTTTTTTCTTCGGCGACTTTAATTACTAAAAGATTCTTCGTGGTTTCGTGGCAACCTGATTAATTCTTCAGAGAGTATAATTATTGAAAAAGTTCTTCGCGTTTTCGTGGCAACTTATTTTTTTCTTCGGCGACTTTAATTACTAAAAGATTCTTCGTGGTTTCGTGGCAACCTGATTAATTCTTCAGAGAGTATAATTATTGAAAAAGTTCTTCGCGGTTTCGTGGCAGCTTATTTTTTTCTTCGGCGACTTTAATTACTAAAAGATTCTTCGTGGTTTCGTGGCAACCTGATTAACTCTTGGGTAATATAATTATTGAAAAAGTTCTTCGCGTTTTCGTGGCAACTTATTTTTTTCTTCGGCGACTTTAATTACTAAAAGATTCTTCGCGTTTTCGCGGCAACCTGATTAATTCTTCGAAGAATATAATTTTTGAAACAATTCTTCGCGGTTTCGTGGCAACATATTTTTTCTTCGGCGACTTTAATTATAGAAAAAGTTCTTTGCAACAACTTAAATACATAATGAAGTATCTGTTAAATTTCCACAAAAACACTTCAATAAAATATTTGTTTTATTGTTTACGCAAGCTGAAATTATTAAACGTTAAACCTGAAATGCATTACATCTCCATCTTTAACAAGGTATTCTTTGCCTTCTATACGTAAACGGCCGGCTTCCCTGCATGCAGATTCGGAACCATATTGAATGAAATCATCATAACCGATCACTTCAGCTTTAATAAAGCCCTTTTCAAAATCGGTATGGATTACACTCGCAGCCTGCGGCGCTTTCCATCCATCGTGGATTGTCCAGGCCCGCACTTCCTGTACACCAGCAGTGAAGTATGTTCTTAGTTCCAGCAATTGATAGGTAGATCGGATCAATCTATTCAATGCAGGTTCTTTCATTTTATATTCATCCATGAATAATTGTTTATCGGCAGGGTCTTCCATTTCTGAAATTTGAGCCTCAATAGAATTATTCATTACTATAACAATGGCCTTCTCATTCTTTACCGATTCCTTTAAGGCTTCGGAAAATTTATTACCCGTATGCATCGATGGTTCATCCACGTTAGCAACATAAAGCACCGGCTTTTCTGTAAGTAAAAATAAATCTGCAATTGCCAAATGTTCAATTTCATCAAAGGCTAACTCCCGTATATTTTTTCCCTGTTCCAGATGAGCAAAGCAACGTTTTAATACTTCCAGTTCTGCCCTTATCTTAGCGTCACCTGTTTTTGCCAATTTTTCAGTGCGGGATAATTTCCTTTCTACACTGTCAATATCTTTTAACTGTAATTCAGTATCTATAATTTCCTTATCACTTACCGGATTTATCGGTCCTTCATCCCTCAATACATTTTCATCCTCAAAGCAACGGATAACATGTATAATGGCATCAACTTCTCTTATGTTCGCAAGGAATTTATTTCCCAACCCTTCTCCTTTGCTTGCCCCTTTAACCAAACCCGCTATATCAACAATTTCAATTTGTGTTGGAACAATTCTATTCGGTACTACCAACTCAGCTAATTTATCCAACCTTGAATCGGGTACATCTACCAAACCTATATTTGGTTCAATAGTACAGAAACGATAATTACTTGCCTGTGCTTTGGCACTATTGCTCACTGCATTGAACAATGTTGACTTCCCTACATTTGGCAATCCTACAATACCCGCTTTTAAACCCATGAGTAAATTTTGAGGCGCAAAGTTAATGGTTTAGGTTTTACCCCGATTATTATTTGCTGGATTAATAAAAATGATGAAACTTCATTCGGTAATCGTTAACCCTTTCAACTTAAAGAGCTTTATGGTACTCAATTATTTGTGGATAATATTTTTCCTGGTTGGTTTTATAGTAGCAATAGTCCGCTTACTGATGGGAGATACCGATGCATTTAAACGTATAATGGATGGGGTATTTGATTCAGCCAATACCAGTGTTCAAATATCAATCGGTTTGATTGGTGTAATGAGTTTGTTTTTGGGATTCATGAATATAGGCGAGAAGGCAGGGGCGGTAAATTTTTTATCAAGAATGGTGGGGCCTTTCTTTAATAAACTATTCCCTGAATTACCAAAGCGGCACCCGGCGATGGGACATATGATGATGAACTTTTCTGCAAATCTGTTAGGATTAGATAATGCTGCCACTCCATTTGGACTAAAAGCCATGGAAAGTCTGCAGGAATTAAACCCACAGAAAGATACTGCCAGCAATTCGCAAATTATGTTTATGGTGCTTCATGCATCTGGATTAACAGTTATACCTGTTAGCATCATTGCTCAACGAATTATTGCAGGTTCAAAAAATCCTACAGAAATTTTTATTCCCTGCTTAATCGGCACTTTCGCTGCTACAATGGTGGCGATGTCTATTACCGCCTTCCTGCAAAAATTTAACAGGCGCCAATGGATTACTATTATAACAGTAGGGGCATTGGCTTCTTTATTTCTCGCTGGTCTCGGATATTATCTACGTTATTATTTAAGTACTGCGGCTGCTGGTTCTTTTTCTAAAATTGTAAGTAATGGCCTGATCTTTTTATTATTTATAGTTTTTATTTTAGGAGGTCTTTGGAAAAAAGTACATGTATACGACACGTTTATAGAAGGTGCCAAGCAGGGTTTTGAAGTGGCTATTAAAATAATTCCTTACCTGGTTGCCATGTTGGTTGCAATTAGTGTGTTGCGTACCTGTGGGGTATTTGATTATATGCTGCAAGGGTTAAGCTGGATTTGCACATTAATGGGGATAGATTCACAGTTTGTTCCTGCTATGCCTACCGCGTTGATGAAACCTTTTAGTGGCGGCGGAGCCAGGGCATTAATGATTACTGCCATGAATCAATACGGCCCCGATTCTTTCCAGGGGCGCCTTGCCTGTATTTTGAATGGTTCTGCTGATACTACATTTTACATTGTAGCCCTTTATTTTGGTTCTGTAGGTATTAAAAAAACAAGGTATGCGGTGCCGGCTGCATTGCTGGCAGATTTAGCTGGTATTCTTACAGCAATATTTGTTGCTTACCATTGGCCATGGAGTTAATAAAAATTTTATTTCTTCATCGAATTAATAATATTATTTTATTTCTTCAAATTGTCCGGTTTGCTTGTTCTTACGAACATTATCCCAGTCAAATGCACGGCCATTCATTGCCACATATACACCAGGAGGCAGGTATTGTACAAAAGCCAGCGCATTTCCTAAATTAAAAAAACCATCAGAGCTTCCAAACTTGTAAGGGATCATAGCCCCTGTAAGTACAATTGTTTTTCCTTTAACTTTTTCTGCCAGCACTTTCGCTGTTATTGCCATGGTATCTGTTCCATGAGTAATCACAATTTTGTCTTCGGCAGTATTTCTGCATTGATGAGCTATAAGTTCTCTATCTTCTTCGGTCATTAATAAACTATCAATCATCATTAGGGTTCTTACGGTAATGTCGAGGCTGCTGCGACTGCGCTCCAACATCTCTGGTAAATGTGTTTCTTTAAAAAAAAGTTCCCCGGTAAGTTCATTGTATTCTTTATCGAATGTACCACCGGTTACAAAAAAGCGTATAGACATAATTGATAATTTAAATACTGAAGCAATGCATATTATTTGTTAATTGGAAGCATAGTAACATCAATTAATTATTTTGAATATTATCTGATAAGGCCGCCAAAAATAGTTTTATTGCAAATTCCAGTTAAAAACAACGTTTACCTCAATATCGGGATGTATACTATAAAAAACCGGACAGGTATGCGCACATCGTTCAAGAATGATTCGTTGTTTTTCATCAGTTTTAGCTGTTGCAGGGAAATGAAAAGTTAAATTTATTCCTCCAATCCTTCGGGGATCAGCCTTCATAATCTTCTCTGTTTCTACACGCGTACCCTCGAGGTTTATTTGTAAATCTCTTGCTTTAATACCCATAATAGTCATAGCACAGGCTCCTAGTGAGGTTGCCATTAAATCAGTTGGGGAAAAACGTTCTCCTTTGCCCTGGTTATCTACCGGGGCGTCTGTTTCAAACCTATTGAGGCTTTTTAAATGGGTACAAACCGTACGTAAATTTCCTTCGTATACTACAGATGATGTCATGATGTACAAATTTGCCCTAAATTTACGTTGAATATCTAAATCATTACTGGTGAAGAAAATAACTTTTAGTCTATTGCTTTTGGTATTTAGTGCCAATTTATTGTTTGCACAATACAAAAAAGAAACAGTTTCTACCAAACAGCAAAAAAAAGAAGAACGCAGGATGCGTCTCAATACGCTCTCTAAACAAGAAGAGGAAGGTGAAGTGGTATTTAATAAGCAAAGCGTATTCGGACTAAAAATGGTTACTGATGGAGTTGGGATTTCGTATGAATATGGGAGGTACAAATCCAATAAGAAAACTCTTTTATTACAATTTGAGTTCAACGAAAAGCGTCATCCAAAAGAAAAGAAGATTTCACTTTTTGATGGTTTCGGTTTTAGTAATATAGTATTTGGTAAAACAAATAATTTTTACCAGGCTAAACTGGGTATTGCCCAGCAATTAAGAATTGGAGGCAAGGGAAATAAAAACGGGGTTGCGGTATCTGGTATAATCGGTGGCGGGCTTTCAATAGGATTAGTAAAACCTTATTTCGTAAATGTGAGCAACAGTGTTGATGAGTTTCGTTCGCAGTTTCCAAAAATTATCGATAGTAACTACGCAATCATTGGAAGCGCAGGAATTTTTTCTGGCTGGAATAAAGTGAAAATTAATCCAGGTGCCCACGCAAAGGCTGCTATGCGTTTCGATTATGGCAGATTCAATGAAACCGTAACCGCTATTGAAGTTGGGCTTATGGCAGAAATTTATAGTAAGAAAGTTTCTCAATTGGCCTATGTAAAAGAAAGGCAATTTTTCTTCAGTGGTTATATTTCTATTTTATTAGGGAGGAGGAAATAATTTTTTTAAATGACCTTTATTTTTTTTATAAACAATGGGTGAAACACAATCTTAAAAAGATTGATACTATTTTACCTGGCTGCTGTAATTTTGCTCAGCTTGGTTGGCCATACGAATGGCAAGGCGGGGCGGACGTTGAACTCTTGTACAATAAAACTTCCGGCGGCAATTAGCTACTCGTAAAACTTTATAAGAAAAGAATTGTTGAATATTAGATTATGCAGGAACTACCCGTTATAAGTGTTATTGATGAAAATAAATCAAAAATAAAAAAACCCGATTGGCTGAGGGTAAAGCTTCCTATCGGTGAAAGTTATAAGCATGTTCGTGGATTGGTGGACACCCATAAATTGCATACTATTTGCGAAAGTGGTAATTGTCCGAATATGGGCGAATGTTGGGGAGAGGGTACCGCTACCTTTATGATACTTGGAAATATTTGCACACGCAGTTGTGGTTTTTGCGCAGTAGCAACCGGCAAACCCGAGCCTATTGATTGGGATGAACCCCAACGTGTGGCAGAAGCTATTCATTTGATGAAAGTAAAGCATGCTGTTATTACTTCAGTAGATAGAGATGAAGTAAAAGATGGAGGAAGTATTATTTGGTACAATACAATTAAGGCAGTTAAAGCACTTAATCCGGGAACTACCTTAGAAACTCTTATTCCTGATTTTAAAGGTGAAATTGAAAACATTAGTCGAATCATTGACGCTGCTCCTGAAGTGGTATCACATAATATAGAAACTGTAGAGCGACTTACCAGGCAGGTACGTATTCAAGCGAAATACTGGAGAAGCATGGAAGTACTTAAGCTTTTAAAGGCTGGGGGTATGCGCACAAAAAGTGGTATTATGCTTGGCTTGCGTGAAACAAAGGACGAGGTAATTCAAACTTTAACTGATCTAAAGAATAGT
>JANNEK010000275.1:0-11182 GCA_031378605.1 Chitinophagaceae bacterium
TTTCTTCATGACTCCTGTGTATCTGTTCAACTACAATTACAGCATCATCAATCATTAAACCAATGGCCGCAGCTATTGCTCCCAATGTCATTATGTTGAATGTATAGCCAATTACATAGAGGCAAACTATAGTTAATGCGAGTGTAGCAGGAATGGTTAGCAGTATTACTAAACTCGATTTCCATGAACGCAAAAAAACAATTACCACAACAATTGCCAGTACCAAGCCTATCCACAATACATCTTCAATACTGTTTACACTTTCATTTACAAAATCTGCCTGTAAATAATAGGGTTTAATTTTTACATCTTTTGGTAAAATGGTTTCTAATTCTTTTACCCGTTTTAAAACGCCTTCATTTACATCAATCAAATTTGCGGCTGGTTGTTTTATAATTGCAATTAAGGGTACATCTTTTCCATTAGCATTTATTTTTACATACTCTTTAGTTTCTGCAATTTTTACTTCTGCAATATCTTTTAACAGCACTACTCTTTTAGCGGAATTTACAATTACCAAATTTTCTAATTCGGTTTTACTATCAATGGCATTATCTGTTATGGTTAAATACAGCCGGTTATAATCACTTATATAGCCGTTTGATTGCAATACATTTGTTTGCCCAACAACCATACTTATTTGCTGAGGTGTTATTCCCAGTTCTGTAAGCTTATCTTGTTTTAGCAGCAATTGATATTCCTTAGTTTTGCCACCAATAACTGCAACATCTGATACACCTGGTGTAGCTGCGAGAAAAGGTTTTATCTGTAACAATGCAATTTTTTTTAACTCAATAGGGCTACGATTGCTTTCCAAACTAAAACCCATCACTGGTAAAATGGAAGGGTTCATTTTTTCTACAGTAATTTGTGTACCGGTTAACAAATTACCGCGTATATCATTTATTAGCGATTCTACTTGCAAACGGGCCAGGTCAACATTGGCATCCCATTTTAAAAACACAGAGATTTCGCAACTACCCCTTGCCGTGGTACTGCGTATATAATCCAGGCCCTCCGTTCGCTTAATAATATTTTCTAAAGGAATGGTAACTGTTGCCATCATTTTATCAACAGGCTGCTGTCCGGCATCAGCAATAACTTTAATTTTAGGGAAAGTAATATCGGGAAAAAGTCCGGTTTTTAATTTAGAAAAACAAAAAAAACCAGCCAATAGTAATAGCACCGCTGCTCCAAGTAATGTTTTTTTATGGTGAAAATGGTATTGCTGCATCTTTATTTATTTTCTGATTGCACTTTCACCAATGCTGAATCAGTTAAGCCATAGGCCCCCGTTACAATTATTTTATCGTTGATTTCAACGCCTGAAATAATTTCCCGTATTGAATCTTTTTGTAAGCCAACAGTTATGGGTACCCGTATGGCAAGTGAGTCGCTTATTAATTTCATGACCCAAAACTCATCTTGTGTTTCGTTGGTTTGAATAGCTGCTAAAGGCAATGAAATAGCGTTTTGTTTGTGCTTTACCGGGATATGTACAATCAAATTCATATTCTCCGGTAAAAGCCGGTTGCCCGGAAAGCGAATCAAAAAAGACTGTGTTTGAGAAACCGCCTCAACAATTGGAACTTCCTCCTGAATTATTGCATTTATTATTTTTCCGTCTGGAAAGGTTATAGAACAGGTTCTTCCTTTATATACAAATTGATGATACTCGTAGGGTACATTTACCAGTAAGATCATCGAAGAAGGATCCGTAATGGTAGCTAAAATATCTCCTTCATTAACAAAATCACCATTACTATAATTAACAGCAGTAAATAATCCGGATACGTTTGAAAAAATAGTTAATGGCTTTTGAAATTGTTTAAGTGAAGGTTCATTACTGTCAATATTTTTCAGTGCATCCTGTTCTTTCGTTACAATATTGCAAAACAGGGTGCTCTGTGAAATATGATCGCCTGTTTTCCAACGCATATTAATTATATACCCGGTAATAGTGGAACGAATCACCAATTTTTTTTGAAATTGTGTATTTCCATTTAATTGGATATAATCTGTAAAACCCTGCTTTGTTGGCAGGGTATATGTTACCGTGGTTTTTACGGTTACCGCGTTATCTTCTTCTGTTGTTTGTACATTCGAACAAGATACAAAAACTATCATACATAGATACAGTATAAAAAACAAAGTTCTATTTGAATTCATGCTTAACGTTGTTTACCAGTTGTAATAATTATATTGATTTATATATAACAATAGATTGGTTTCAGCAATTGCTTTATTTTTTTGTAAAAGAGCATATTCCTGTAAAGCGTTGATATAATCCATTACACTTACCTGTCCTTTAACTACTTTATCTTTTATAATCTCTAACAGCAATTCTTGTTTTTGTATGGGTGCTACGGCCATTTCAATTGTTTGCTGCCATTGTTCAATCTGTAGTTTAGCATACCTCAAATTATTTTGCTGAATTAAAGCAGCACTATTAAAATATACCAGTTGATTTTTTAAAAGAAGTGCATTTTGCTTTTCGTAGAGGGTACGTTGATGACCATCACTAATGGGTATACTCACATGTACGCCTGCACTTAACCCAACATTATGAGGTATATTTCTTATAGCGGCGGCATTAATACCAGTTGAGCCAAGTAAGCTTACCTGGGGTTTGTATTTACTATTAAAAATATTTTGCCTGGCCACTAAACTCAAACTGTCGAGCTTAAATTTTTGTATATAATTATATGCTGTTGTTATAGACTTAATCGTAATTGAGGGCTTATCCAATTCAAAAAGGGTTGTGTCGCTTATAAATGAAAGGTTTTTTAATAATGCAATCCCATTATTATAGGCAAACTGAAGTTGTTTTAAGTCATTGCTGTTAGTAGTTAATTGAATATCCAATAATAAGAAATCATTTTGCTGCAACAAGCCCTGCGTTACGAGTGCAGCTACCAGGGGTTTACGGCTCTCCAACTGGTTAATAATTATTCGCAGATACCCCGCTTGTTGCTGAAACTGGTAAGTAACTATGTATTGGTCTATTATATTTTTTATAATATCATGTTCAATTTGATTACGACTGTACGTTGAAATATCAGCTTCTATTTTATTTTGCTCGTACAATCTTTTTACAATACCCGTATTAAATAGCGGAATAGCAAGGTTTACCTGCGCACTGTATAATCCTCCATTTGTTAATGCAGCATCATAACCAAATGCTTTAGAAGAAGGAGCCGTGGTGATACTGATTGGCCGGCCATTATCAAAAAAGAAAGGAGCGAATAAATAATCGGCGGTAAAACTTACTTGTGGCTTTTTATTTTGCGCAGTAATAAATTCGTTTTGAATGTGAAAATATTGTTGCAGATTATTAATCTCCGAAAGAGCCGGATTATTATTTAACCCCTCTTTAATAAAAAAGTCTAACTGCTTATTTTGTGCAGATACCGAAGAGACGGCAGAAAGAAAAAAAAGAAATAAAATACAATACCTTGCTATTACCATGCGATTACTCATTTTTTACCTATTACTAATACCTGAAAAGTACCCGGTATCATTTTGGGTCTGCCCTGTTGATTAGGGGCCGCCGCTTCAAATTCTGCAGTAGGCAAATAAAGTAAGTGCGATTGTTTATCAAGTGTAATCGTTCTTGCTCCTTTTTTTGTTACGATATTATCTATAACTATAAACTTATTGGCAGTTTCTTCATGAATAACCGTAACTGTTCCATCGGCTCCATTTGACGTAAAAATAGTATTGGTAGATGGATCAAATGCTACCCCGTCGCAACCATCGCCAATGGTAATTTTATCAATCACCTTTCCATTGGTTGCATCTACTACCATTAATAATTTTTCACAGCCGGCAAATAATCTATTGGTAGATTTATCGATAGCAAGCCCGGTTGGTCCTTCGCCGGGTGCAATACTCCAGTGATGCAATACTTTAAATGTTTTAGTATCCACCACTACAATTTCATTTTTATCTTCATTATTTACAAACAGCCTGCCCATACCGTCACTTACTGCCGTTTCTGGTTTCCCTCCTATATCAACACTATCAATAACTTTATTTTGAACAGGGTCAATAATGGTTAAATTTTTACTACGGCCGTTACAAGTAATAATCATTTTGGAAAATGGTTCATACATGATGGCATCTGGATTTTGCCCTGTTGCAATTTGTTCCAGTACTTTATTTGTATTCATATCAAATACGGTAACTGTATTTATTCTTCCGTTACTGGTAAAGCCTTTTTTATTCGCTACATCAAAAGCAATACCATGTACGCCGGTAGTATTTTCTATAATACCAACTGAGTCGCCATTTTTTTTATTGATGATATTTACCTGTGCGCCATGGCTCACATACAGCCAGTCATTTACAGGGCCTACTTCTAAATAATCCCACCCACCTGCACTTGCAATATGAAAAGTGTTTATCACTTGTAAGCCTGTTACCGGTTGTGCATTTATTATGGATACGAATGTAATAATACATGCTACGAAAAGAAACAATTTTTTCATTATTTTTTTTAAGATAAAATTAAAAGTGGATAATTTAATAATCTCCCGGTTTAAATGATACTAACCTTTTACTTCTTTAAGAAATTTTCCACTTGCATCAAATAGTACATCTTTGCCATCTACTTCTGCTTCATAAATTACTGAGCCGTCGGCTTTGGTAATTTTTGCACCTTCTTTAATTTTTTTACCAGCATAATGCTCTTTCACATAAGCCAAAACAGCAGCAGGCAAATCAGCAACTTTTATATCCATTTCGCTTTCTTCCATGGTACCGTTTGCTTCAAACAAGGCACTCATCGCATTACCATTTTTTTTAAACTCAGCTTCATACTTACCATCCTCTTTTATCCATTTAACGGTTACTCCCGGATACTGTTTTGAAAAAGCAGTTTTTACAGCCGCAGGAACCCTGGAGGCATCAATTTTTTGGGCACTGCCAGAAAACCCGATAGCTGCAATCAAAACCGAAATCATCATTAGTTTTTTCATTTTTACCTATTTAAATTTTTCAATAATACCTCAAACCTAGAACTTGAATCTGTAGGGAAGTTGAAGTTAGAAGGATAAATTAGCCGAATTTGAAAACCTGATCGATAAAATATGCCATTCCTCTTTATAACTGTATTTAGTTGTAAAATGATACCGCTCACATATTTTTTTTACAATAGATAAACCCAATCCTAATGATTCAGAATTTACCTTATCTTTTTTAAACCGTTCAAACAATTCATCCGGGCCGCAACTAAGAGTTGTGCCTGTATTGCGGACCACTAATTTGTTTTCGGTTAGCGTAATGTCTATCGAACCATCAGTGATATTGTGTTTAATAGCATTTGTAATTAAATTAGAAATTAAAATCTGCGCCATTGTTTCATTCATCAAAACCGGGTACGTATCGCTTATATTTTTTGTAAGTTTTATTTGTTTTGCAGAAAGCAGTTCTTCATAATTATTCAACAATTTATTAATAATTTTTACCAGATCAACTTGTTCAATTTCCTGAAATTGCTGGTTATCAATTTTAGTTAATAATAATAAAGATTGATTAAGTTTTGAGAGACGGCTAATTTCATCATGAATGGTTTGAATATCCTGCATCTGTAGTTCGGTGAAATTATCTGCCTGTACCAGCAATTCTAATTTAGAATTTACGATAGCCAATGGCGTTTGAATTTCATGTGAGGCATTTTCTGTAAAACTTTTTAACGCCTCATAATCTTTTACAACCGTATTGCGCATAGTAGTTACTGCATTATTCAACTCAACAAATTCGTCGATATTATTATCGCTTAGTTCAAGTGCAGATTTAGTATTTACATTAAATTTCTTTAGTTCACGAATAGTATTATTGAAGGGGTACCAGAGCTTGTTGAGCACAAACCGGTTGATAATAAATAAAACAATCAGTAATAATGCTACCAATGCTAACGTAATAAATACAATCAGCATTATTAAATCTTCTGTTTCTTTCTGCGATTTTGAAATGAAGACATTATATAATTTTCCTGAAACAGTTATTGGAAAAATTAATTGCCGGATAGCTATATTTTCGTCTTCGCTCCTGTTAAAAAAGTGCCTGCTCTTGATCTTTCGTTTAACAGTAACCCCTGTAGGTTCAAATGCAATTTTGAGATCCTTATAGTTCGCAGCCTGGGGCAGTGTATTGTTTGTTCGCACATAATCTACTATTTCCTGCTCCTCTACTTTTAAATCGCTATCCAACTGGTTAAGTAGTAAAAAATGAAGAATAAAATAGTAACACAGTCCACCAATAAGTAATACGGTAATGGTTACCATCATGTTCACCCTATTGTATTTCGATAGTAATTTCAAGTATTATATATTAATTTTCTGGCGTCAAAAAAAATTTATAAGCAATTAACTGTTAGCAATTTTTATTCGTCTGTAAATTTATAGCCCATACCATAAACCGATTTTATATAGTCGACCGTACCTGCTTCTATCAATTTTTTTCTTAAGTTTTTAATATGCGTATAAATAAAATCGAGATTACCTTCCATTTCATCTCCCCATAAATGTTCTGCAATAGCATTTTTTGATATCACTTTTCGCTTATTACTTACAAAATAAAGTAGTAATTCAAATTCTTTTCGGGTAAGATCAAGTGGTTTATTATTGATTGTAGCAACTTTTGCCTGGGTATCAACGGCCATATTGTTTAAATGTATTATACTGCTGCCCCCAAATTGTTTTCGCCGGATAATAGCAGCAATTCTTGCATTCAATTCGGACAGATGAAATGGTTTGGCCAAATAATCATCCGCACCAAGCATAAGCCCGGCTACTTTATCTTCAAGAGAATTTTTGGCAGAGATTATCAATACCCCATCCATTTTATTATTTGCCTTTAATTCCTTTAAAACAGAAAGCCCACTACCGCCGGGAATCGTAATATCCAGCAAAATACAATCGTAATTGTATATTTCAGTTTTTTCGATAGCGGTATTAAAATCAGTAGCCATCTCACATATATAGTCGTGCCCTTTCAGGTAAGTGGCCATACTTTCACTTAATGCCTTCTCATCTTCTATAATTAATATTTTCACCGTACTAATTTGCAGTAAAGTACGAAATGAATATTGAAGAAAAATAGAAGTACGGGTATTAACCAGCCTGTAAAATGAATAAAGAGTGTTTCAGACTCATTAGAAGTAGTATAACAATTCCTTTGTTGACGTAATATCTGAAAAAAAATAATCCAACCATACCATTTAATTATTCTTGCTAAATTACTCTTCGAAAAAAGTTGAAAGAAAGCTGCTCATCGCGTAAACCATCGTATATTAGAATAATTAAAGCTTAAAAATCTGAACAATCGTTGAAGAAGAATATACTGGTATCTTTCAATTTTCTGAAAATTGGCCGTTCATGAATTGAAAAAATTAATTAACGCTAAAATAATAATATGAAACGCAGAGACATTCTTAAAGGCATTTCGGTATTACCTTTTTCAGGAGGAATACTCAGTACTATTATTCCTTCCCAATCTGCCCAGGCATCCATTACAGGAGTAAAACGAGATCTATTTAAAGAGCTGGGCCTTCGAACGTTTATCAACGCCGCGGGTAATTATACTTCGATGACGGCCTCATTAATGCCGCCTGAAGTGATGGAGGCTATCAACAATAGTGCGAAAGAGTATGTAATGCTGGAAGAGGTTCAAACGAAGGTGGGTGAGAAGATAGCTGCCATGTGCCATGCAGAGGCTGCAATGGTTACTGCCGGGTGTTGGTCGGCGTTAGTATTAGGTATGGCGGGCGTATTAACAGGCACGGACCCTAAAAAAGTGGCGGCCCTGCCTAAGTTAGAAGGTACCGGCATGAAATCGGAAGTGATTATTCAAAAAAGTCATATCAATGGATATCATCATGCGCTAACCAATACCGGTGCAGTTATAATTTCTGTTGAAACATTAGAAGAAGCCGAAGCAGCGATCAATGAAAAAACGGCCTTACTATGGTTTTTGAACAGGGAAGCACCTGTTGGAAAAATTCAGCACAAAGAATGGCTTGCTCTTGCGAAAAAACATGGTATTTCAACGATGAATGATATTGCAGCAGATGTACCCCCGGTGGAAAATCTTTGGAAATATAATGAGATGGGATTCGATCTTGTTTGCATTTCCGGTGGTAAAGCGATGTGCGGCCCTCAAAGCACCGGTATTTTGATGGGCAAAAAAGAATTGGTTGCGGCAGCTCGATTGAATGGCCCTCCAAGCGGAGGTAATATTGGAAGAGGAATGAAAGTGAATAAGGAAGAGATTATTGGAATGTATGTGGCGCTGGATAGTTATATAAAAAGAGATCATCAAAAAGACTGGAAAATATGGGAAGACCGAATTGATGTTATAAATACCACCATCAAAAATATTAAGGGTGTTACAACAGAAATAATAATACCACCCGTTGCCAATCACAATCCATCCCTACAGATATCCTGGGATCCTGCCATTATTAAGTTAACACGTGATGCAATGGGTGAAAAATTACGCAAGGGAAGTCCTTCCATTGAAACCATTGCCTGGGAAACGGAAAACAGTATTCGAATTACGGTATTCATGTTAAAAGATGGACAGGATAAAACAGTTGCTAACCGGATAAAAGAAGAATTAATGAAAGCATCTGGTTAAAATCATTTTACACAATTCCATATAATACATAAAAATATTTTTATGAAAAGGATTCTATTACTTCTTTCCTGTATCGCCTATTTTTCTGCAACTGATTTAATTGCTCAATCCTTTGATATTGTAATCAAAGGTGGCCACCTCATAGATCCAAAAAACAATATAGATGCCATCATGGATTTGGCGATAAAAGAGGGTAAAGTGGTACAGGTAGCTGCCAGTATCGATAGTAAGCAGGCAGTTCAGGTAGTAGATGCAAAAGGAATGTATATTACTCCGGGATTAATAGATATACATGCACATGTATTTTTTGGTACCGAACCGGATCGTTACCTGAGCAATGGGCTATCGAGTGTAATGCCCGATGGATTTACCTTTCGCGTGGGGGTAACAACGGTAGTAGATTGCGGAGGCGCCGGATGGAAAAACTTTCCGCTTTTCAAAAAAAATATAATTGATAACTCTCAAACAAGGGTACTCTCATTCTTAAATATTGTTGGTGAAGGAATGCGTGGCGGAGCCTATGAACAGAATCTGAATGATATGGATGCAAAAATGGCTGCGTATGCGGCGAATCAATACAAACAGGATATTGTTGGATTTAAAGTGGCACATTATATAGGGCCAGAATGGTTACCGGTTGATCGTGCAGTAGAAGCTGGTACGCTTGCAAATATTCCGGTGATTGTTGATTTTGGAGGTAACGATCCCGCTAAACCGATTGAAGAATTATTTATGAAACATCTTCGCCCGGGAGATATTTTTACCCATGCGCTTTCCAAATTGCGGCCAGGAGAAATTGGAGCAAATTATCAACGAGAGTCGGTGCTCGATGAAACTACCAATACTATAAAACCATTTGTATGGCAGGCACAAAAAAGAGGAATCATATTCGATATCGGATACGGTGGCGCAAGCTTTGCATTTTCACAAGCCATTCCTGCTATTAAAGCTGGTTTTTACCCTAATACTATAAGTACCGATTTACATACCGGAAGTATGAATACAAGTATGAAAGATATGCTGAGCGTAATGTCTAAATTTATGTTTATGGGAATGGATTTGAAATCGGTCATTACAGCAAGTACCTGGAAACCGGCACAGGTTATTAAAAGAGAAGAATTGGGACATTTATCAATAGGTGCTATTGCAGATATTACTATTCTTACCATTCGGGAAGGAAATTTCGGGTTCTATGATAAAACCGGATTTAAAGTAAATGGCACTAAAAAATTTGAATGTGAAATGACTATAAAAGGCGGTAAAATTGTTTATGATCTGAATGGTATTGCCAACCCAATTGTAGTTAAGAAATAAGTAACAGTACCTGATTATCTATTAAAGCCCCGTTCATGAATAAATTATTTATTAACCTCATGCTTGTTTTTATGCTTGCCTCTATTTCATGCAACGATTCATCTGATGCTCAACCGCTTTTTAAAGCAACTGGTTTTACTATTATTAATAGTTTTACAGGAGGTGCAGAAGGCCCTGCCGTGGATAAGCAGGGAAATCTTTATGCAGTAAATTTTGAAAAAGAAGGTACCATTGGAATTGTTACGCCCGCAGGAGTAGCCAGTATATTTATTGAATTACCCAATGGAAGTATTGGAAATGGTATTCGCTTTAATAGCAAAGGAGCTATGTTTATTGCAGATTATACCAATCATAATATCCTTACGGTTAATATGGCCACTAAACAATTGAGTGTATATGCTCATGACTCAACGATGAATCAACCCAACGATATTGCTATTGATAGTAAGGATCGATTGTACGCAAGCGACCCCAACTGGAAAGCAAGTACTGGAGGAATATGGAGAATTGACACCAATGGCGCTGTAACTTCTTTAGAAAAAAATATGGGTACTACTAATGGAATAGAAGTAAGTCCGGATGAAAAAACACTTTATGTAAATGAATCTATTCAACGAAAAGTTTGGGCCTATGATTTATCAGATAGTGGTACGATCAGCAATAAACGATTGTTAATTGAATTTCCTGATTTTGGAATGGATGGTATGCGTTGCGACCAGGAAGGTAATTTATATATTACACGCTACGATAAAGGAACAATTGCTAAAGTATCGCCCGCCGGTAAGATAATCCAGGAAATAATGCTGGCTGGAAAAAAACCTAGCAATATTGCTTTTGGAGGAGAGGATGGACGTACGGCCTATATTACACTCCAGGACAATAAAAACATAGAAACGTTTCGTGTAGATATCGCTGGTAGAGAATGGGGAATGATGAATAAATAGTTGTTCTTAGGCTATCTCACCACTGTCTTTACTATGATTTATTGGATGAAATGATTTTAGGATTACCCTTTCATCTGTTAATAAAATACTCTAATCTATTTAAAACCTGTTGTATCCATCCTACTATCCTTCAATCTTAAAAATCCTAGTAAAGATTTATTGGGTGAAATGATTTTAGGATTACCCTTTCATCTGTTAATAAAATACTCTAATCTATTTAAAACCTGTTGTATCCATCCTACTATCCTTCAATCTTAAAAATCCTAGTAAAGATTTATTGGATG
>JANNEK010000288.1:0-7664 GCA_031378605.1 Chitinophagaceae bacterium
ACATTTACAGGGTTTGCCATTCCTTCGGTAAAGGTTTTATAAAAAGTTGAATCGTATTGGTCGAGGGTCCACTCGGCCACATTACCCAATATATCATACAATCCCCAGGCATTGGGTTTTTTCTGCATCACTTTTTGATACTTATTTTTACTATTGCCGGCAAACCACGCATATTGACTTAAATCTTTTTCTTCTTCACCAAAATAAAAACTTGTTTTAGTATTGGCCCGGCAGGCATATTCCCATTCAGATTCTGTTGGAAGCCGGTAGAAATGACCAGTTTTATTGTATAACCACCGGCAATACATAAGTGCAGTTCGCTGGCTCATGCTGTTAACCGGAAATCCTCCTTGCTTGCCCATGCCCCAGCTAAGATCAATATATTGAGGGGTTGGCCTTGTTACCGCATCTATTTCAGAATTACGACTCGTGTTATCATCATTAAAAAAAAGCAGAAATTCATCGTACGTAACCTCATGTTCCGCCATCCAAAAAGGTGCAATCGTAATTTCATGCTGAGGGCCTTCATCGGCCTTTCGTCCTTTTTCAGACTCGGTGCTTCCTTGTTTAAATCGGCCTCCAATGATCGGCACCATATTAAATTTTACAGGAGTGGAGGGTATATCCTGCTCATATTTTATAAAATCGTTAGTTGTTTGTGCCTTAAGGCTTGAAAAAAAAGAAATTGCCAATAGAAGCGATACGGTTTTTTTCACTACATTTTTTTGAAAAGGGAAATTAAGCAAATATTATTTTACAGGAGAGGACTTTTGGCCAAAAAGAAAAACAATTGAATAAAAACTAATCGGATATAAAAATTTAGTAATTAACTTGGGTAATAAATTATTATATATGAAGCGTCGTCATTTTATGCAACAATCCTTATTGGCAGGCGGATCCCTGATTACCGGTTCTGCCCTTGCCAATGGAACCGTTAATAAAGGAAATAAATCGATTGCAGAAAAACCTTTCCATCTCAACTATGGTTTTCATGATGGAATGTTTGAAAATCATGGGGGCAAGGATTTTATTGACCAGATTAAATATGCCTATGATATGGGCTTTCGCAGTATTGAAGATAATGGTATGATGGGAAGGCCGGTAGAGCAGCAGAAAAAAATTGGAGATACCCTGGCGAAATTAGGGATGAGTATGGGTGTTTTTGTAATTACCTCTGATAGCTGGCATTGGAAAACATCATTGACAAGTGGTAAACAGGAATATATTGATAGGATGATGAAAGATTGTAAGGAAGCATTGGAAGTAGCAAAACGTTGCAATGCTACCTTAGCCACCGTTGTTCCGGGAAATTATGAAAGAAGTTTATCCTATGATATGCAAATGGCCAATGTTATAACGGCCTTGCGTAAAGGAAGTAAGATATTAGAAACAGGGAAATTAGTGATGGTATTGGAGCCCCTGAGTGATAACCCGGATTTATTCTTACGACATTCAGATCAAACATATATGATTTGTAAGGCTGTGAATAGCCCATCTTGTAAAATTTTGTTTGATATGTATCATATGCAACGCAACGAAGGAGATATTATAAGTAATATTGATAAATGCTGGGATGAGATCAGTTATTTTCAAATTGGTGATAATCCGGGTCGTAACGAACCTACCAGTGGCGAAATGAATTATAAAAATATCTTTAAGCATATTTATAATAAAGGATATAAAGGTATATTAGGTATGGAACACGGAAAAGTGCTGCCAGGTAAGGAAGGTGAATTGGCATTGATAAAAGCGTATCGGGAAAGCGATAGCTTTTTGTAAGAAGAAGATAAATAATAGGTGCGGATTAATCAAAAAATTAACCGCAGGAGGCGCGGAGACGGAGAGAACGAAGAGTTTTTTGTTAGCTCTTTAATCTCTTTTCTCTTTGTTCTCTTTGCTTCGTAGCTGGCACACCGAGGAACGCAAAGGACACCATGAACCGCTGAGAACGCTGAGGTTTTTTTTATTAACTCCTTAATCTCTTTTCTCTTTGTTCTCTTTGCTCTTTGTTCTCTTTGCTTCGTAGCTGGCTCACCGAGGAACGCAAAAGACTCCATGGACCGCTGAGACCGCTGAGTTTTTTATTAACTCTTTTAATCTCTTTTCTCTTTAATCTCTTTCCTCTTTGTTCTCCTTTCTCTTTGGTCTCTTTTCTCTTTGGACTCCTTGCTTTGTATCTGGCTCTTCAAGGAACACAAAGGACACCAAGAACCGCAGAGACCGCTGAGTTTTTTATTAACTCTTTTAATCTCTTTTCTCTTTAATCCATTTCCTCTTTGTTCTCTTTTCTCTTTGGACTCCTTGCTTTGTATCTGGCTCTTCAAGGAACACAAAGGACACCAAGAACCGCAGAGACCGCTGAGTTTTTTTTTAACTCTTTAATCTCTTTTCTCTTTAATCCATTTCCTCTTTGTTCTCTTTTCTCTTTGGACTCCTTGCTTTGTATCTGGCTTTTCGAAGAACGTAAAGAACCGCTGAGTTTTTTATTAACTCTTGTTGTAAATAGTTAAAACTGCCTGAAAGATTCTTTATATGTGCTAATTTGCACTCTGTAAATTATGAAACATACTTCTCTGATTTTTCTTACAGCACTACTGTCCTTTCAAATTCTTTCCGCGCAGGATGCAACAGGCCTTGCTAAAAAAGTGAAAGCTAAATTGGCTACTGTGAACGACTACCAGGCCACTGGTAAAATGAAAACGGATGTTTCGTTTATGAAAATTCCTGAGTCGGACATTATTGTTTATTATAAGAGGCCCAATCAGTTTCGTATCAAAAGACAGGAAGGAATTACGGTTACACCCAAAGGTGGTGTCAGTATCAACCTGAATTCATTATTAGCGGGTGATAATTATACAGCAGTTTATACAGGCCCGGGAACCATTAATGGAATTGCGGTTTCCATCATAAAATTATTACCACTCGAAGAAAACAGCGAGGTAGTGGTTTCTACACTATATATAAATGAAAAGGAATTACTCATTTATAAAGCCACCAGCACCACCAAAGACAATGGCACTTATGAAATGGAAATGACCTATGGCCGGTACAGTAATTGGGGGCTACCAGATAAAGTCACATTTGTGTTTAATACCAAAGATTATAAATTGCCCAAAGGTTTGGCATTTGATTATGATACCGGTTCTAAACCCATTGAACCCAATGCGCCTAAAAATGGTAAAGGCAAAGTCGAAATTTTTTACAGCACCTACACAATAAATAAAGGAATTGCTGAAGCAGTTTTTAAATAAGCATAGCTGCCATTTTATCTTCTTTCAATCATCTTCTCTTCGGAAAATACCTGCATTTCTGAAAAAATACGAATAAGTGTTTTTGTGTATTACTGTGAATAATACTATTTATACTTACGTAAAAGTTTCAATCGTCGAAGAAAATAATCCCTATATCGAATAAGACGAAAATAACTATGAGAGATCACCGTTTGTAGTTATGTTTGACCTAGTAAACCGTACAAATTCCAAATCAATGAAAGCCAATAGATCCAACTTTATGTACCTTATTAAAAAACCCTTAGTTTATTTTCTTATCCCTGTAGTAGCCTTTTTTATAGGCTATATATCAATTATTGTTTTACAAAAATCGGAAGAAGCAGAGCGTGATGCTGAAGAAAGAGAAGGAATTCCCAGTGTATTAAAACAGATGGATTTGTGGAGCGATATGCGCACTTATCCAAATAAAACAATGGATGCATCGGCTTTTACCAGGTCGTATGAAATAGCAAGGGCCATGGCAATTGCTGAGGAAAAAAACGGTATTAATACTAATTCAATAACTGCCACTCCTTGGACCGCGCTAGCTCCCATGAATTTTTCCGGTAGAATTCTTAGTATTGGTTTTCACCCAACAGACGCTAATACCATGTGGGTTGGTTCCGCAAGTGGCGGCCTGTGGAAAACTACTAATGGTGGTACAGGTGGCGCGGGAGGTATCAACTGGCAATACGTTCCTACTGGATTCCCAGTTTTGGGTGTCAGTTCAATTGCTGTAAATCCTTCAGCTGCTACTGAAATTTATATAGGAACCGGCGAGGTATATAGTAGTGTTACGGGAGGTTCAACGGGCGCTGGTCATATTCGTACGTTCAGGGGCTCCTATGGTATTGGTATTCTTAAATCAACAAATGGCGGATTAAACTGGACGAAAACATTGGATTTTTCCAGTTCAAGCCTCAAAGGGGTAATGGACCTTGCAATTAATCCAACCACCCCCTCAACTGTATTTGCTGCAACAACTGATGGTATATATCGAACAACAAATTCGGGAGGAAGCTGGACATTGATCCATAATATCCCGTACGCAATGGATCTGTGTTTTAAACCGGGTAACTCCAATATTTTATATGTTGGATCAGGAAATTTTCAAAGTGCGGGAACGGGCATTTATAAAACAACGAATGCAAATGCAGCCACTCCGGTTTTTTCGCAACTTACATCAGCCAATCTTCCTAATCCTATAAGTGGTAAAATTCAACTGGCTATAAGTGCCGCAAATCCCAGCAGGGTGTATGCGAGTATCGGACGAGACCCCAATTCTGCGCATACTCAAGGGCTTTATGTTTCAACCGATGAGGGGGCTACATGGGCCGCTGCAGGTGCAGCAAATATATTAGCTAACCAGGGATGGTATGCACATGATGTTGCTGTAAGCCCTTCCGACGCAAACCGGGTGCTATGGGGCGAGTTAGATACTTACCTGTCTACAAATGGCGGCGCGTCGGCTGCTAAAACAGGGTCATGGAATTTGTGGGACGTCAATAACACAACTGTAGGTGATTTAACAGAAGGTGTTAGCAATTCAACTGGTTATGTACATGCAGATGTGCACCGCATAGCTGTTTCTCCGCATGATGCAACCGGCAACACATTCTTTCTTTGTACCGATGGAGGATTATTCAGAACAACAAATGGAGGATCTAATTTTAATACATTAAACGGCGGGTTAAATACCGCACAGATATATGCGAATATGGCGGTACACCCGACCAATGCCAATTACATGCTTCTTGGCTTGCAGGATAATGAAGCGATGGTATATGAGGGAAATGCTGGTTGTCGCCGGATCGGTAGCCTGGGTGATGGATTTCATGCTGCGATGAACTTTGATGGTACCATTCAATTTGTGGAATCTTATTATTTCAGTTATAGACGCTCAATAAATTCTGGTACCAGTTTTGCAGGTGGCTCGGGTGCCGTACCCGAGGTAGCATGTTTTAATGTTCCCATGGTGTTTAGTAAAGCCGCTTCATCCACGTATATGTTTGCGGGAACAGTTTATTTTAAACGATCAACAAACAGTGGAAGCACATGGACCAATTTAAATGGTGGGGCTGCCATTGCGGGAAACAATAACCCGGTTATTGCTATGGTGGCGCCTACGAATGATATTGTATATTTTTCCACTGCTCCCGACGGCGCAGTTAGGAGCAAACTTTGGAAAACCACCAACGCAACAAGTGCATCACCAACCTTTACAGAAATAACCGGGACATTACCGGATCGCTATTATTCTTCTATAGAAGTAGACCCAGTTGACCCTAACCGCCTCTTTGTAACATTATCGGGTTTTGGATCACCGCATATGTATATGAGTGTTAATGGAGGCAGTACCTGGAGCAATTTAAGTACCGGGTTACCTGATGTGCCACATAATGCTGTATTTGTTAATCCTTCGGCCAGGGGACAAGTATATATTGGTAGCGACCTTGGCGTTTTTGTTGCAAATGGTATTCCATTAACAGGCCCTTTAGGAGCCACCACTCCAGTTTTTTGGAATAGCTTTAATAGTGGGCTAGGCGATGCCGTTATGGTAAGTGATATATTGGTAACTAATACGGCTAAATTACGATTAGGTACATATGGAAGAGGTTTATGGGAAACAGATCTTGCATCACTTACTTTGCCTATCGTTCTTAAACAGTTTAAAGCGTGGCCTGTTGATAAAGGAAATCGTTTACAGTGGATAGTGAGTGGCCAAACGGATATTAAACAGTTTGAAATTGAATCCAGCGCAAACGGATCGCAGTTTAGTAAAATAGCAACTATACCTCCTTCTGTTGCTACCGTTGAAAAGACCTATAATTATTTACATGAAAATGTTCCAAACGCTGATATGTTTTATAGAATAAAAAGTGTTGAGAATGACGACTCGTATAGTTATTCTTCCATAGAGCTTGTGAAAGCGCAAAGGCTGATAACTAAAGTAAGTGCCTATCCTAATCCAACAACCGGGGTATTTAATCTTCGTATAGCCGGTCAGGTGAATCAGCCCATTGATATTAAAGTGTATAATAGTGGTGGAAGCCTTGTGATGGAGAAAAATTATGCAAATAATCAGAATAATAGTTATCAAATCGATATCAGCAGCTTCCCCAATGGCACCTACCAGGTAATTTGCGAAGGCGCTAAAGGCAGATGGACGGCAACAGTATTAAAAAAGTAGTAAGAAAGTAATATAGTAAATCCGGACCTATGAAATTCAGACCCTATCCTTCAATCCTAAATAACGTAACAATGAAAACGATTATTTCAACTAAAAGCCTTAAGGCTTTTATTATGATGTTGCTTTTATTTATTGTGGCAGAAAAACAGGTTAATGCCCAAGCTCTTGATTGTTTCTCTGGTACTGTTGGCTATGTCACATTTACTGATAGTACAGGTTCCGGCGGTGGTACCGTTCTCGATAGTCTTGAAATAAGACCTGTCAGTTTAATTACAGGTGTTGTAGGTGGTTTGATGGGAGGGCGTAGATACTGGATTAGAAAAACTGTTGGCTTCAATACCTATTATGGGTCGTCTGCATTAGCTGTTGATTTCATATCCAACCGGTTTTATATAATGACGAATATGGGCAACGCAATACCAAAAGATATTGTCACCATTGACCCGCTAACTGGTACCCAAGTAGTCATTGGAACCACACCGGCATCTTTGAATAACTACCATTTTGTAAAATTAGCCACTAATAATAATACAGGGTGGATATATGCAATAGGCGTTGCAAATGATACTTCTCTTGCAGCCGCTACTTTTAATCCACTGATTCGATTCCCAAATTGCGGAACCGTCGGATGCGCTACCGCAAACATTCAAATTTTGGGATATTTGCCGAGTACAGGGATAATGTATAAATGGAAACTTTTTAATGGCGATATTGTGTTTAATAGTGGTGGTGACCTGTTTTTTGCTCCTTCTGCTTATGAAAAACTGGGACCTAATTTTGTTTATACCGACGCCCGTTTATTTAAGATTAATCAAGCGGATCTACCTATAGCACCTGGAGCGGGAGTAATTCCGATGTCGCTGGTGGCAGATTATAATCTACTTGATAGCACAGTAGTAAACGGTTTAGCACTGAACTCATCTGGTGCAATGTTTTTTACTACAAGAAAATATAACGGTGCACAAAATGCGCCCGGCACAACGTATAGATCACAGTTGTATTCATCAGTTGCACCAGGACTTGCCACTTTGATGCCAGCATTTAATAGGGTAACACCGGGTACAAACGTTACGGACCTGGCAACCTGTTACTTCCCATCGCTTATTTTAGCAAAAAATGATATTCGTTTAATCGGGCAATATGTATCTGGTAACTCCAGTTTAAAATGGGAAGTAAGTGCCAATAATGAGATTCAGTATTTTGAA
>JANNEK010000031.1:0-1515 GCA_031378605.1 Chitinophagaceae bacterium
AGTTTATTATATTTGAATATGTCCCGCTAGGACGAACGGATCGACTGACCCCTGACAATAAAAAATGTCAGGGATTGGTAGTAAAGTTTGAAAAAAACTATACTCAATTTGAAACTTATTTTTATCTAGTCGCTCCGTGAAAAACCCTTACGAAAGTGAGGGTTTTTTGTAGCACAAAAATTTGAAAGATGGAAAAAGTAATCTTAAAAGCTATTAGACAAGAAGCTGAAAAAAGTGCTGAAAAATATCATCTCTACCATAATTATCTTCATATTAATCATAGTAGAAAAATTCAAAGACTAAACACAGTGCTTAGGAAAGAAGTGAAAATACCTGACGAGTGGGTATTTAACAAAAAACATAATCCCTTTTATGTTTTGAAACATGAAGAAAAGATTGCAAGAGCAATTGCGAAGAAAATTAAGGAAAGAATATATCGCCCCGAAATACCTTTTCAAAAAGAAATTCCTAAAAAATCGGGTGGCACAAGAATAATATCAATCTATCAACTCCCAGATTCAGCAGTTTCTGATAAATTCTATCATGACCTTTTAAAAAAAAACAAACATCGTTTTAGTTCATTTAGTTATGCTTATAGGAATGATAGAAATATACATTTTGCTATTCAGGATATAGCAAATGAATTAAAACAATCCCCACGAATATTTATTGCAGAATTTGATTTTAGTAATTTTTTTGGTTCAATAGACCATACTTATATTAAAAAACAATTAAAAGAAAACTGTTTTTTAGTTAGTCCAACTGAAGAATTTATAATCGATTCATTCCTGTCTGGCACTGATAAAGGAGTTCCTTTAGGAACATCTATTTCTCTTTTTTTAGCAAATCTTGTATGTTGGCGCCTTGATAGAAAATTAGAGGATGAAGGTTTAAGATATGCTAGATATGCTGACGATACAATAATTTGGACTAGAGACTATGCAAAAATTTGCAAAGCATTTGAAATTATTAATGACTTTTCAAGTGCTACTGGAATACTTATCAATTTTGATAAATCAGACGGGATTAGCTTATTGCAAAAACAAGGAATGCGATCTGAATTTATTAATCCCAAAAACTATATTGAGTTCTTAGGATATAAAATTTCTGTAACGAATATTGCCATTAGACGAAGCTCAGTTTCAAACATAAAAAAACAAATTTCATACTTGTTATACAAGAATTTAATTTACCCGATTAAAAATCTGCCAATAAAGGCTAATCGACTTCCTACAATTCATTCAGATCCGGATTTTCTGACTGCTATTTCAGAAATTAGACGTTATCTATATGGCAACTTAAGTGAGATAACTTTGAAAAAGTTCTTAAACGGTACGTATGTAAAACTCAATTTTAAAGGCATAATGAGCTTCTATCCTTTAATTAATGATGAAGAGCAAATGAAATATCTGGATAGATGGCTAGTTTCAACAATATTAAATACATTAAGAAAAAGGCAAAGTCTGCTTCAAAAAATTGGCTATCCTTCTACAGGATATTTTCCATTCGATTTAA
>JANNEK010000314.1:0-4410 GCA_031378605.1 Chitinophagaceae bacterium
TTTTGTTACCAAAATATTGCCCCGATGTGGCATAAACGTTGCAGTTGCTGTTATCACCCGAAATATTTCGAAGTACTACATCAAAAAACCTTTGCTGTTCCTATTTTGTTACTAAAATAGTGCCCCGATGGGGCATAAACGCTGCAGTCGCCCAACCGAAACGTTTCGAAGTACTACATCAAAAAACCTTTGCTGTTCCTATTTTATTACCAAAATATTGCCCCGATAGGGCATAAACGCTGCAGTCGCTGTTATCAACCGAAACGTTTCGAAGTACTACATCAAAAAACCTTTGCTGTTCCTGCGTTTTACGGCGATCCCAACAAAGGCGTGTGCATGAAGAAAAAAATGTAGAAAAGGTATTAATGGTTAATGATACCTGTTTAGCGTTGTACAATTACTTTTTTGGTGTCTAGCAATTCTCCGTCGTAAATCACTTGCAGCAAATATTCGCCATTAATAATACCGGGTGTTTTGATATCATAAAAATAATTGGCGGCACTTGCAGCGCTTACCTCACGACCATGAATAAGTTGACCCAAGTGGTTCACCAAATTTAATCGTATCATACTATTTCGTGGATTAACAATGGGAATACTGATGGTAAAACCATCTTTAACAGGGTTAGGATAGATTGAAATTTCTTTACCACCAGTGGCAGCGAACCGAAGAGAGCGAATCGGAAATATTTTTTCCTGTCCATCAAGGTCTATCGAGCGGATGCGAAAAAATATCGTTTTAGTGGCCTGTATACCATCGTACACTTTTACATCTGTATAACTGTATTTAGTAGGACTATTTGAATTTCCTTTAGCTTTTACTTCTGCAATTTTAAACCAGCCATTGGTTCCGTTTACACTTCTTTCTAAAATAAAATGGCTAACGTTTTGTTCCAAAGAAGTAGTCCAGGTTAAGAATGCATCAGAACTCCCTTGTTTAGATACATTGAAGTCTTGAAGTAAGATAGGAAGTAAAGATGCAGACTGACCATTCACAAAGGAAGGTGCCCCATCGTTATTGATAGGTGGATTACTAACAGCCCCATAAAATTTCTCAATATAATTGGTAATATCTCCATTACCAACATTTATTACTTCAACATACCATGCTAAATTGCCATTAGGTCCAAAGCTTGGAGATTCATCATTTAACTGAACTCCGCTCAATCCGTTTGTATTTGAGAAAAGCAAGGTTGCGACTATGTTATTAAAAGTTGTCCAAGAAGTTGTAGTGGTGAGACCATTATCACTACCTAAAAATGTATAATAGGCCCTAGAGTTATACACTACCATCGATAATGGAGTCCAAGATATATTAGTTACATAATTTGCATCAATTGTTACAATTGGATTGCCAACTCCCTGATCGGGAATACTAACACAAATTTGTATTGCGCGAAATAATCTACTTGGAAGCGCGTCAGCAGGTTTTGCATATACGCTAACTCTGCTTGGTGAAGTAAATATAACAGTTCCCTTTGTAGTCGTAAGAACCGGTTGGGCTATTGACATACTTCCGCCAAATAAAAAGGCGAGGAAAAATAAAAGTAATCTCATATTCTTTTTGATTATTAGGTTATTAAAACATTTTTAAAAGGGCTGGGTTAATACAAGAGCTTTATTACCGCCAAGAACAATATTTAATAATACGTTCTCATCATTCCCACCTAAAGTATATCTCACAATTCCGTTCATATTTAAATCTCCCCTATTATAAACTGAATTTAGCACATTTGATTTGACGCCTCCAAGTATTACGTTTAGCAATTCATTTTCATCATTGCCCCCTAATGTGTACCGAATATTTCCATTTCCATTAGCATTTCCGCCATACATTCCAAAAAAACCTCCAGCCAATCCAACCTGAACACTACTAAGAGCTTGAGCAGCCGCAGAGCTAAAATTGTAGCTAGTACTAGCTGTTCTAGCTAAAGCCAGATTTGAAGGTGTTCTTATTCCTAAATGGTTTCTATGACGAATAGAAACATGATAATTACCTGCTAGTTCTCCGGCAAAGTTTATAAAATTTGTTTTAGCACCTGTTCCATCAACATCTACAATATCCCCATCTCTTTCAATTAAAACAGATCTTGATGTAATTACGGCTCCAGTAGTTCCATTTCTTAATTCAGCAAAGACCCAATCTACTATATCATTGCCAGTACCTGTAGTAGCAAGTATTCCCGAAATAATCGTTTCTCCACCACCACTTCCAGTAGTAATGTGAGAAAAGTTTGTCATACCTGTGTATGGTTCAAGAAGAGGTATAAGGCCAGCAGAACGTAATCCATCATTCATTAATCCTGCACCCGCATAAGCTCCTTGCAAATAAGTTTTAGGAGATATAAGCAATGCGGTCAACACCGGTCTCGTTCCCACTGCAAAAATTCCTCCGTTAGCTAAATTTGTTACACTACTACGTGTTATGGTATAAGGGCCGGCACCTGCTGCGGCTCCGGTTGTTGCATTGGTCATATCCCAACCCACTCCATCATAATAAGAAATACCTGTTTTTGCTCTATTGAAGCCAGTCATTTCATCACCCGAGTTCCAGGAAGAAGTCATTGCAAGATTACTGCCACCCGCAACCGCTTCTGTTACGGCCCAGCTTGCATCCACTACTTCTTTAACAAAAGGAGAACCTGCGGTACCTCCATTCAATACATTCTGTAAACAACGAACTCCTATATTATCTACTGTTCCGTTTTGAGTAATGGTAACCGGGTTATACGTAGCACCATCGAAACCTACGGGGTAAACAAAAGGAACGGCCCCTAATGAATTTTTAACCAGGCGGCCCGTGCTATTCGTTATAAAATATTTTGTATTGTCGAAACCCGATAAGGTAGTGGCCGATGCTAGGTTTAAATCAAATCCATTTAATTGTACTTTACCGGTGGTAAAAGCAAGTGAGCTGTTAAGAGTGGCAGCACCACCCAAAGCCACATTGTTTCCATTATCTATTTGTACAGCCGGCGAAATCGCGAAGCCATTCATGTTAACGGTTTGCAGGGCACTACCTTTCATTAACAGTATTCCTGGCCCTTGTATATCTGCATTACTGGTAATATCTCCCTGTACGGTAACGGTTGCTCCACTCTGAATAAAAAAAGTGGCGCCAGATTGAATGGTTAATTGTGCGTAGCTGCAAACAGACAATAACGCAAATGAAAAAAGCAGAAAGTTTCTTTTCATAATATAAGTTTCAAAAAATAAATAAATGGACTATCAAACGGGAGGGTTAACGTAGGATTGAACGAATACTATGGCAATTTAGGATAACTGGATTGCTAAACGATGCGGCATTTAGCAAACGGGAGATTTCAGTGAGTAAACGGATTTATTATTGACTTATCGAATATAAATTAAAGATGATTATTTTTTGGGAGTTTACCAATACCCTTTTTGGGTGATTTTCTAAAAACGGGAACCTCAAATAGCTTTTGCCTTTAAAAATCTTTTAAATTCATCGGCTTTAGATAAAGAAGAGAAAGGAATTATTTTAATAACCTACTGGTTTTCATATATGCTTAGTATTGATAGTAGCTGGAATTATAAATTTTTTATTAGGCATTTAGTTCGCAATAGTGCCATAGGCACGTCATTCTGGTAGTAATAGAATGGGGCTTTATAAAGCCTCCTGGAGGCGGCATTTTTTTATTTTCCTGTTTCATATTAAAAGCGTTGAAAATACCGCCCTTACAGGACTTTGGCAACATCACTTGTCTGGTTTCTACCAAAATACTATCTCTACGAGATTTTGCAAACCAACGAGTACAAACTATACCTAATCCTATTTTTTATTTCAAAAGCATTACCTGAAAATAATACTTAGATTTCTCAAAAGAAATTTGAAAAAATTGCGAAGCTGATTTAGCAGAACTTTTGTAGTTATTGCTCTTCTGTACGTTTCGGTAGAAATTTCATTTTTGTCAGTAACTTTTCTATAAGGCGAGCTATCCGATTATAGAATTCTTTATTAAAAAGCTGTGAATCGTGCAGTGCTTTGTAAATCAGAAAAAGTCCGATGGGCAATAATACTCCGGTGGCTAACCACATGCCTGTAACCGGTTGTAGAATATCTTCCTTTACAAATTTTCGTCCAAAATTATTCAGCATAAAAAAAAGTACGAAAAAAATTACTGCAAATACAACCGGTGTTCCAATTCCGCCTTTTCGTACAATAGAACCCAATGGCGCACCTATTAAAAACAATACCAATACGGCAAATGACATAGAAAATTTATTATGCCATTCAATTAAATGCAACCGCAATTCTTTTCGTTTACTATCGTAATCAGAAGCCGATCCTTCCAAAGAGGATCTTAATGAATTTGCGTATGAAATTGCCTGATCGTTCACGAGCATTTTCGCAGTTTCCGGAATGAGCTCACCAAATTTTTTATTTTTT
>JANNEK010000035.1:0-3180 GCA_031378605.1 Chitinophagaceae bacterium
AAACATACCCGTGGCAACATACGAAAATCGAATGACTTCGTCGCCCCGTAGGGACATCCGGTGGATAGATAAATTATTAACGACGGCTCTACGTTCCATCGAAACGTTTCGTGTGCCACGCGGAAATTTTATATTCGAAAGCATTTATTTATTGAAATAAAATCTAAGAAACTTACCCGTGCCAATACACGAAAAATCGAATGGCTTCTTCGTCCCGTAGGGACATATCGTAGGTAGACAATTTTTTAACGCCGGCTCTACGTTCCATCGGAACGTTTCGTGCACCGCTCAAAAATTATATATTCGCAAGAATTTATTTATTTAAAAAAATAAGTAAAACTTTACCCGCGCCAATACACGAAAAGTCGAATGTTCCTCTTCTCCCGGTAAGGCTATGTTTTCTAACCATTCGCTATAATACTAAAATTTCAGCCCTACTGGCCTTTTCATAAAAACAACATAGTACATTATTGACATTATAAGGAATCGTTTAACATTTTAAAAGTAGGAATTAGCCGAAAATTCACCTATCAATCTTATGCCTTTATTTTTAATTAATTCGAATTGCTATTGCAGAACTGATTTTCACTTTTATAAATATAACCGTATTTGAATGTTCCAGGCCATCTATTCTACCAACAGCGTAATCTTTATCGGCTTTCAGCAATTTATTATTAATGCGAATGCTTTGAATAGTTGTTGTAAAGTTTTCAAGTACAAGAGGTAAGTTATATGCCGGAGAAGCAGCAGAGGCATTTACTTTCAATTCTACAGTTTTTTGTAATACGTTTGATACATTAAGCAGGTATGCACGCTGATATTTATCGTATACAGCAGTTATACCAGAAGATATGTTGCTTATCATTGCAGCATTATTCCACGATTTCGCCAATAACATTAAGGAATCTATTGGCTCGCTTGTCATTCCCTTTAAGGAAGAAGCCCAATAGATGCCATCACCTTTTTTTTCTACAATTTGCATATCACCATTCGAACCTGTCAACGAAGAGTGAGAAGGCTTATCGGGGGCTACTGCGTTTCTTCCATCGCTCATCACCTGCTGAACCGGCCAATGATTCCAGTTTGGAAAACTAGTGTACTCTTTCATATTGCCAAATGAAAATGGCTGACATACCCTTTTCTCATCAAAGATGCTATAAGGTTTAAAATCAGATTTGAAATTAATATATTCTATCGGCTGATATTTTGGGGAAGTAAACATTTTCAATTTGGGTGGACCATCCTTCCAGGAATAAGATTCCTTGTTTCCCTGCATATCCATAAATGTAAGGGCCTGCATAGCTACATTATCCTGTGGCCTTGTGCCTGGTTGACAAAAGAAAATTGTTTCCTGCCATTGCATAGACGCTTTATCTGTTTCGTAACGTTTGCTCCATAGTACCTGCTTACGGGCAGCTACACCATCCGGATAAATTGTCCAGTATTCATCTGCCCAATCACTCCACCCATTTTCATCTTCCGGGAATAACTGGTGCTTAATTCCTGCTAAGGCATACCGCCAATGTATAACCACTCTTGCTGCAGTATTTTCAATTAATCTTATATGAGAATAGCGTGTTTGTTTATCACCCATTGCTTCATAACATTCACCAGTACCCCAATGCTCAAGACTTTGATCAGTCATCCACATATTTTTTTCATTTACAATTGCCGGGATATATCCTGTACCACGCCAAAAAATAAAACGTACCGGGCTGTTATCAAAACGAACTACAATATCCGGTAACTCACTTCCGCGCCATAATGCATCCCATCCCGGTGAATATTTCAGTTGGGTATATACTGCACCAAATTTAGCGGGACCCGCAGGACCGGAAGGCATTTGCCGGAATTGCAAAGGCTGCTTTATGGTTGGAGTTGCTTCCTTATATTTTGTTATAATTTCATTTGCTGATAATACATTGGGATAGATGTATAACTCATCGATCAAACCATCAAAGCGATTATTGGTTTTTATAAAAGAACTGGTTGCCCGTTCAGTATTGGCCGCAGTCGTTTTGGTTTGTGTTTTACCAATACTCAACGAACAAGTATCGCAAAGTGTACTATTTCCCGGCAAAGGAATACTCCCAACATTTTCTCCATTGAGATAGAGTAAAATTGCTTTCGTATTTTCTACTACCATTGTTACATGGGCCCATTGCAAAAGCGGAACTACTTCTGTTGAAATACAAGTTATCCATTCACCTTTTACTGCAACAGAACCAGATAATTTACCGTATTGATTTATTCCAAATAAATAGCCAGTTTTAAATTCACTTTCTTTATCGGCAATGGCGGCTACAGCAGAAGCATATTCCTGTACGGCAATCCATGCTTCAATGGTAAAACTATTGGAAGATGCTACATCATTTGATGCAACCATATGTTCAGTAAAATATCCATCAAACAATTGTGCCCTTCCTTTTACCCCGATAACGGATCCCTTGTCAAAAGATTCGATAAAATAACCAGGCTGGCCAAGCGCTATGTTTATAGAGAACAATAAACTGGAAATAAGAAAGCATTTATTTTTCATTCACTGAATTTTTAAGCATTCATTTTTAATAAAAGATTATTGTACTTTTCTTAGGTTCAAAATTTACTATTTCTTCTTTTGTTCTTTCAAAAAAAATTGATACTTTATTCTCGGGTTTTAATCTTTACTTATAATCCCATTGCTTATTCATCACAGGAATCAATACCTGCTGCACCTTAAGTAGCAATTCATTGTTCAGGGGTTCTTCACTCCATTCTATATTTCTAATAACGGATTGCGGATTGGATGAACTAAACATGGTTGTGGGAATATTTGCATGCTGACTTGAAAATTGTATAGCCAGTTTTGCTAACGGTGTTTCATGTTCTTTGCAAAGTGTCGCCGCTTGTAAAAAAATGGAGCGTTCTTCTTTAGTTGCGGGGTGCCATTCGGCAGGCCCTTTATCTGTTAATAAACCACTTCCGAAAGGAGATGCATTGATTATCCCGATTCCTTTTTCTTTCGCTATTGGGAGTAACTGCAACAAACTGGTATCATTTAAACAATAATGATTGTGCACCAACGCGGCATCAAATTCATACCCTTCAAAAATTCGTTGCCATAAATCCATTGGATAAATTCCAAAACTCACGGCACCAATGCGCCCTTCTTTTTTTAGCTGATGTACCGTATCCAATCCT
>JANNEK010000409.1:0-4083 GCA_031378605.1 Chitinophagaceae bacterium
TATCATTTAATGATGCATCATTATAGGTTACTATAAGATCGTTCAAAATATCCTCGGCCTTTTTTGAATTTTCATCCGTTATTTTTAAGCTGAGAATAGAAGAAAGCTTGCTTACTGAAGAAACTTCTACCCCTTGTGCCAATTGAACGGCAATTACTTTTGGATTAAAAAGTGAAAAATAAAATGGCGTTGCAGAGGGTGGCTTCGTCTCAATATATTGGGGCACAAATTTTATTACTCCATAAGGCGTACTTACCCACTCATTTGCAGGGTATGAATTTTTACCAATTGTTATTTTAGTTATAGCAGCGTCAACATTGAAGAAAATTTTGTCAGTTTGTTGCAATGAATCCGGATATTTTGCCTGTATAATTACAGGAGAACTGGTATATGCAGAAACAGGCTTATTTTTTCCTTGCTCATAAACAGGTGCATAAAGATGGAGGTTTTTTACTACCCGATACATCAATTCCCTTGACTTCAGGACTTCCATTTCATTTTCGATAATTTTTTTTGTAGTGAGTTGATTAAGCGAGGCTATCATCTTCGTTTCATCTTGTCCCTTCTTCTCATCTTTTATTAAAAGTGATGCCCTGGCTGCATACATAGGCGTTACCTTATAATAAATATAGAGCCATGCCCCGGCAATGGACAATGCCAGTATTATTACAAACATCGGCCAATATGGAAAATATTTTCCCCATAACTGGCTGAATAAATTCACCTCCTGATTTTCTTCCTTTTTTGGGCTAGCCTGCATAGTTTTCATGTTATTGCTTAATAAGCCGGTCTGCAATTACTACTATAAATGATAATCCGCTGAGAAGGGCAGGTATCCATTCCGAATTTCTGCTTGCACTTGCAATCCGGGTTTTATTCGGTTCTACATAGACAACATCATCAGATTTTAAATAATAGTACGGTGATTTTAAAAGTTCATCTGAGTTCAGATTAAGCCGCTTAATAACTTTCTGTCCATTTTCTTCCCTTATCACTAATATGTTTTCTCTTTTCCCATATATCGTAAGATCACCAGCCAGCCCTATGGCTTCAAGTAACGAAATTTTCTCGTTTGGAACCGGGATTACAGTAGGGTTTTTAACTTCTCCCAGAACAGTAACCTTAAAACTTAATAACCGGATGCTTACAATAGGATCCTTCAAAAGGTCAAGTTCTACTATTTTATTAGTAATCTTTTTCTTTAACTCGTCTTTTGACAATCCCTCTGCATTAATAGCACCTAACAAGGGGAAAAGAATTGAACCATCCGAACCTACAAGATAACCTGTGATAACTCCACTTCCTGTTCCACCGGTAGTAGTGGTATTTGGATTATTAAAGATTTCCGTTGCCTCTGGATTCAGACTGGTAACGGATATACTTAATAAATCATTCTTATGAATAATAGACTCAGGTACAGGTATATTAGTGGTAATAGTCCCATCATTTATACCATTGAAATAAGTAGCTTTCCTTGTATTAACACAAGAGGATGCAAACAAAATTGTTATACTAATGGCAATAAAAAGCTTTGCTTTTCTAAAAAAAATTATTTTCATAGACTTTTTTTGTCCAAGGTTAATTTAAACTAAATCAACATACTACAAGTCGGCTTAACGGTGGTTTTGCGAAGGATTTAGGTGCAAGGGTTTAAAAGAAGGATTTAGAATATGGTGACAAAAACCGTGTTGACAGCTTTAAATGTTCCAAATCAGGGACAAGATAATAATGATTAGCGAATTAGTATAGAATTGTAGAAAAAAAAATGAAAATTATCAATTCCCGCTTGGAAACAATTTACTAACAGTTATTCCACAGATTGAAAGTTGAAATTTGGTCAAATCGAACGATTGCTCAGAGATACAGATGAATTATCAATTTAAAGTGCGTAGTTTTTATCGCAAATATCCATGTTTGAGGCACGTATATTTACGACTCAATTTGCCTTCTAAATATGTCCTCTTTTTTTGAATCTTGATTAGGCGCATGAATTCAGAAACATAAAACATTTCTTACTTACCAAGTCTTTATTTCAAAGTTGTTTTAAACAGTAGATTTCCAACAACTTTTACATGTTATTAAACAAAAGATACCTTACTCTAAAGAGTACCAATACTCAATTTCATTTTTTATGGCATTGTTTTTGGCCTTTTGATTGCTGCTTTTGAACAGAATTATCAATTTTATAATAAGTTATAAATCTGTGCAAAAATAAGTTCTGATGTAGTTTACATTCAATATCCAAGTAAAAACCAAATTGTATCCTGATGGAGAACCGCTCCTGCTATTTTAATAATAATTGCCTACTTGTCATTTTTCAGGATGTCCCACTTGTCTGCATAATCAGCAGGCAGAAATCACAACACTTATATTTTTTTCAGGGTTACAACACTTATATGCCCTCAAAACTTGATTGTAATACCACAGCAAAAGATCGTATCCGTAATCTTTCATATAGTAAATCTATACCCCTATAAAAACCAAAAAAATGAGAAAAATCTTTACCCTCCAATTACTGTTAATACTCATATTTGTAGCTGGAAAAACAAATGCTGCTAATTACTACCTCTCTCCAACAGGCAATGACAACAACCCCGGCACCATCAGTTCTCCGTGGAAAACCTTTGATAAACTATCAACTGCCGGATTGGTGGCAGGTGATATTGTTTATGTCAGAGGCGGCACTTATCGAAGTACCCGGGCCGCTTCTTATGACTATCGTTTTAAAATAGACAATGTAGATGGAACATCTGGAAATCCTATCAGGATTGAAAATTATCCGGGTGAAAGCCCCGTTATTAATTTGGATGACATCCTTTGTACTGGTGGTGGTCCAACAGGACTTTATATAGTTAACTGTTCTTATATTGTATTAAAGGGTATAAGAATTACCGGACTTGCTCAAAATCCGGCAGGTGGCTCTCCTGTTTGTGGGTTAAATATTACTAACTCCCCTAATAATATTATTGAAAAAATTGAAGTTGACCATTGCGGCGGGTATGGTATTTATAATACAAATTCAAATAACAATTTATACCTGAACTGTGATGCACACCATTTAGACGATAGATATACACCGGGAGATGAATGGCATAATTCTAATGGTTTTAATATAACAGGTGGCGATGCAAGTACTAATGTTACATTCAGATATTGCAGAACATGGTGGATATCCGATGATGGCTGGGATTTTTATAACACAGATGGCACATTCACATTGGATGGATGCTGGGCTTTCTGGAACGGGTATGAACCCGGAACATTTACTCCTGTTCCTGCCGCAGAGGGGCAAGGTTTTAAACTTGGACCTTGTACCACCAACCAATCAGCCAATTTGCGCAGAATTGTCAAAAATTGTTTTGCATTTAAAAACTTAGTGTACGGGTTTGACCAAAACTCAGCACAATGCAAGTTTGAGTTGTATAATAATACCTCTTTTGGTAATGGCCTTACAGGATTTAATTTTATTTATAATCAGACTATAGCGCAGCAAAGTAAGAACAACCTATCATTTAATGAGCCAACCGCTTATGATGGTGGTAATGTACAAGGCTCATTCAATAGTTGGAATGGTGGCGTTACTCTAACGAACGCTGATTTTTTATCAATTTCATCAGTTGGGGCAGATGGAGCAAGACAACCGGATGGCAGTTTGCCAAATCTGAATTTTTTGAAACTTACTGCAACGTCTGATTTAATAAATGCAGGTGTTAATGTTGGCATACCTTACAATAGTACTGCCCCCGACATGGGAGCTTTTGAATCAGGTGCTGCTGTACCTCCATCCAATCAACTACCCACTGCTAATGCGGGTATTGATAAAGCGATTACTTTACCGGTGAGTACTTCAATTATTTCAGGTAGTGGTTCTGACCCTGATGGAACCATCACTGCTTACCAGTGGACCCGAACCAGCGGCCCAAATACTCCTGTGCTTTCAGGCGCCAGTACCAGTACTTTATCAGCCGATATCGATATTCGATCCCAGGCTTGTTGGGTAATTTATTAGCCTTGCTAAGCCCTAGATTTTCCGGTAATACTGGTGAAAGTACTAGCATTATTTATGTATTTTCACCACTATTA
>JANNEK010000434.1:0-17253 GCA_031378605.1 Chitinophagaceae bacterium
CCCAGCCACTGCACCCGTTATGAAAATTAATCTTTTTTGATTACAAAAACATCATTCGAAGCCGTCGCACCATGATGAAGTTTGGATATGCAAAATGCCGATTGCAATTCCGTCGGCCCCAGTAGCACAAAACCCAATGTAAGCTGCATGTTAAGGTCTGAACTTTTTGTTTTTGGGAAATCCATGATAATAGTTTACCTCTATCTGAAAGCCTTCAGCACCTTCTGAAGTCTTGAAATTGTGAAGTCCAAGTGAATCCAAAAGATTGTCGCCTTTGGTAAGCATAATAGAATCTAAAAAAGAAAATCTTTGATATATGTGTCTATCATAACTTGTTTGCAATTGTCCATAAAATACGGTGTAGATAAGCGTCTTTGCAGTGTCTGTAGTCTTAACTATTTTGTCAGGATAGAAACTGTAATAACTTCTATTGTCGTCTGTTTTCACCGACGAATAAATTCGTTTTATTGAAGAATTAGTTTTCGAGGTTTTCTCAGAATAAAATTTAATGCCCCCATATTTTGTCCAACTCTTGTCAATTAGCTTAACATTAGTCGAACAGGCGAATAAAGAAGAAAAAATTGCAATTAAAATGATGTGTTTTAATAAAAGTCGCATATACGTTCTTAAAAACTCAGGGTCATAAAATAAAAATTAATGTCGAAGTTGTCAATGATAAAATTGGTGCTTGTTGTTAACGTAAATGAAATGGTCATGTCCCGTCGTTTGAAAGCGTCGCCTGACAATTGCAGCTTACGTTAAAGCATTGGCGATGGGGCGGTATTCCGTGTTCCGTCAGCCCTGTGCCGCTGCTGAATAAAGATACAAAAGCTCATTGTTTATTCTGTTGCTGGGCGTTATTTGTCTGCCGAAACCGAAGCTGAGTAGCGATATACAGCCGATTGTTCTTCCGTCGCCCCGCCATATTGCCAATGCAATGTTAGCGGTTCGTTGCTTGTATTTTATGTCCTCCCGATTTAATTTGTTTAAAGTCTTCATATTTGGTAAAATACTCTAGTCCTAAAACTAATAGCATTGAGCTTATAGAATATACTTTCTGCATTATGGCTGCCAAACCCAAATAACCAAAACCAAATAGGGAAAAGAAACAGTAATAAGTCAATAAGCAAATAATACAGCAGAATTTAAGTAAATGAAGTTTTGACATTAGGATAAATACAGTAATAGTAAATAAACCAATCAATGTTAAAATGATCGATATTACTCCCAGGTCATGCAAGGGTGTTGCGATTAAGAAAATAAATATTATGTTGGTAGCGCCTATAAATTTTAAAATATTAGCCCATTGTCTTGAAGAGATCTTTTTTGACATATTGATAAAAAAAATTCCATAACCAACCGAGTGGAATGCCATTCCAATAAGTGCCCAAATCCAGCCAGGGTTTTCTGAACCATTTATCGCTTTTGTTGCAAACAAATTGCTTAGGAAATTTTTTGACCAGTCAAACCCTGTAGAATTTTTGTCAAGCAATGAGCCGCCTGGATAGGCCAACGTTGCTATTACTATTAATATCACTGAAGTAACCACGCATATCAAAACCGAATACTTCTTAATCATCTGTTTAATATTCTGGTCAAAAATTAGTTATGTATAGTTGTAGCGGAGTCGTTTGCAATGACCGCTAACTCAAAAATATGCGAAAGAATTGATATATGGCGATGTTGCGCTATTTTGGGCAAGTGGTTACCAACCAAATCTATATGAAAATAGACGCAAGTTTTGAGAGTGGAAAATGGGTTTCGTCAATGCAACCAACTTTTTACATAGGAATATGGCACCTACCTTACTGACTCAATTCATTTCTCTAATTAAACTACTCGCTAAAATAAGAAGAATAGCTGTAGTTTTTTTTACTCATTTCTACTCCTTCCTCTATCGGCAGGCAGATTGAAAATAGGACGAGTTGAAGTTAACAATACAAAACTTAATTGAAACTCGTCAACCCGAACCGAAGTACAGCGATGTAAACAGTTCAAGTTTCAACGTCCAGCATCACTTGTAGCAATACCAATATTATCGGCAGGCTTTGCCCGTGCTGATAGGAAATCTGCCATTGTTTTCTTAAGTTCGTTATGATAGCGTTCTTTGTCAGTATGATATAAGTCTGATAATTCGTTACGAATTTGACGCATATTGTTAACCGCTTTGAAAGTATTTTAGTCTTCGTTTCCATAAATTAATTCTTTAGGTGTTCTAATATCTATTGTTTGATAACCGAATTTAAGATTTATTAACTTATACTGTTTGATGCGAAAGAAATTCACCGTATGTTTAAAATTCCAACTTACCAAACTGTCAACCTTTAAAATGGTAGCCATAGCAATGTGTTGGGAGCTATGGCATTTGGCAAGCTTCCGCTATATTTGTATGATGTCTGAAATCGCTGACATAAAAAGTACTCTCCTAAGGATCAAATCTTACCTGGCCGGCAAATATCATGTCAGCTCTATTGGTTTATTTGGATCAGTAATGAGGGATGATTTTTCGCCAAAAACGAGCGACATAGATATTATTGTAGACTTCAATACGCCAATAGGTATAGAATTCATTGATCTGGCTGATTATTTGGAAAATCAACTCCGAAAAAAAGTAGACCTTGTCTCAAAAAAAGGCATAAAAAGCAAATACTTCTCACAAATAGAATCGGAAATCATCTATGTCTAAAAGGCAACCAAGACTTCTGATAGAAGATATAATTGATAGTGGCAATAAATACTGGACTATACCAAATCCCTGACCTTTGACCAATTTATCGGTGACAGTAAAAACAGTAGATGCAGTCGTAAGAAATTTTGAAATAATCGGGAAGCCGCAAATCGTTTGCCTGAGGAATTCAAAGATTCTCACGCAGATATTAACTGGCATAGAATTAAAGTTGGCTATAATGCCGTTTGACAAACGTCTAATAATCCGAAAAAATTGTTATATCTAATATATGGCCTCATTACAAGTAGACATATTGAACCCTAAAGCAGGTAAAATACTCAAAGACCTCGCTGATTTAAACTTGATCTCCATACGTGAAATTGACAAAAAAGATAATTTCTTAAAAATTGTCAGACGCTTAAGAGCAAAGGCAAAAAGCAATCCTTTTAGCCTCAGCGAAATAACCAAAGAAGTTTAATTAGTAAGAGCAAAGCGGTTTGCCAAAGCTAAAAAATAGAATTACCATAGATACTAATTTATGGATAAGCTTCCTTATTACTAAAGATTATTCTAAACTTGACAAAATTCTTTTTGAAAGAAAGGTTACTCTTCTATATAGCCAAGACCTTATTGACGAGTTTATTGAAGTCGCTCAAAGACCAAAATTCAAGAAATACTTCACTACTGAAGATTTGCAAGCACTTTTATTATCTATGAGTTCCAGGGCAACTTTTATTGACGTTGTTTCCATTATTGATGTTTCAATCGATCCAATGGATAATTTCCTCCTTGCACTTGCTAAAGACGGAAAAGCATCACATCTGCTTACCGGCGACAAAAACCTTCTTCTTCTTAAAAGTTTTGAGGATACAAAAATTCTCACGATAGCAAAATACCTCGTCGAATGAGACACTACAGCTAACATCAGGTTTTGTGCAATTGGGGCTGACGGATATGTTCTCAGCTTTATAACTTTATTCAAATTTAGTTTCGGCTGGACGTTTATAATTCAGTATTTTGTTCTAAATTCAATTCTGTATTTTTAATGGGCATTTGTACCGTCTGGACAATATAAAATTCCCCAACTGCTATAAAGCCCGGAACGGTTTCAGAAACCGTATTGTTCACGACTACTTTGGTATTAACTATACGATAGTTTGGAAAATCAAAGAATCATTTCTTCCTGAACTTCTTCAAAAATTAATGACAATCACTTTTTAGCCATAACTGATAACGGGCAGGGCTTTGCTGCAGGTGTGGAATTAGTATTCCGTCTGCTCGGAACCGCTGCCGATTGAAAAACTGATGTTGAAGTTACGAACCAAAGTTCAAAGTTGTTTGTCCAGCCCGAACTGAAGATTGGATTTGCAATTAGCTGATTGTACTTCCGTCCGCCACACTTGCGAAAAACCCCATGTTGCCTGCAGGGCTTCTTTAGACGTTTTGTGCTTTTGTTATTGTTGCATTTATTTTGTCAATATCTTTAACCCATGCAATTAATTCAGGATTAATCCATCTAAGTAGATTTAAGATGGAATTATATACAGCAAGCGTATCAGAAAAATCTATAGCTGCCCCAAGAAAACATATAGGCTCATTATGGTTTATTCTATTTCTAAACTGTCGAACTTTTGACAGTTCATTTAAAACTTGAGTACGACCATGTCCTGGCGGTAAGTTTTTGAATAACTTTATTGGTCGCCCTCTTAATATTTTGTAGTGATGATTTTCAAATAAGTCTGTCCAAAAACCAAATGTTTGTTCGGAGATTATCTTTCCGCTAGTAATTCCAACCCCTCTCTTTCTAAGCTTCCTTTCTGCTCCTTTAACTGAATTTAGAATAAACCTATTCGTTTCAATATTCCCTGTTATTTTATTAGTATGTGTCAATATTGGGTCAACCATAAACCCTGTTTTTTGGTTAATTATCCAATCTGGGTCAGCAAAATAACTTGTAAGTTGATCATTAATTCCGTTTCTTAGTACTACTTCCAATGAACCCAAAAGAGGATGAAACGATTGTGCAACTTTAAGGTTTGATTTATAGAGTTTTACACATCTTTTTGTATCGTTTGAGCATGCTGTCAAATACCTACCAATACGTGGCGAGGAGAAATAATTCCTAAAATTTGTAAATCTCATTAGCGTTTTTGTCAAAAATAGTGATATATTTGCATTGTGATGCTTGGTCAAGCCTCTTGCTCTCGAGCAACGTAACCAAGTTTAAGAATTTAAGGCCCGCTTTTTAGCGGGTCTTTTCTTTTTCAACTGCTTCAATCTTAGAGTCTGTCCAATAGCCTTGCAGGCAACAGGGGAATTTGTGCCAGTGTGGTTTGACGAATAAACCCTCGTCTTTAACAACCTGCCTGCCGGCAAAGGCAGGGTGAGGCTATACCTGCAAATGAAACATCGAACTTACTTAGTCTGAAAATAGTAATAAACCCTCGTTAAGGAAAATCAAGACCCAAATCATCCAACGGACTAATCACATGCAACATATCCCTATTGGTTACATGTAAATACCTGAGCGTAGTTTTTATATCATTATGACCCAGCAATTTCATAATCATCGTTACATCTGTTCCCTTATCCAATAAATGAGTTGCAAAACTATGGCGCAATGCATGTATGCTGCCTTTCTTGATCACACCGGCCCTTTGCTTGGCACGATCCAATATCAATTGCAAACTTCGCGTACTATAAGGTTGACCCTCATTCTGACCCTCAAATAAATAACCATCCTTTTCGGGCTTGTATTCTTTCCAATATTCGCGTAGCATAATTAATAATAAAGGGCTCAACGCTACCAATCTATCCTTCTTACCTTTGGCCCGCTCTATCAAAATACTCATGCGTACACTGTCTACATTCCTCGTTTTTATAACAACTACCTCGCTCACACGAAGTCCGGCACTATAAGCTAACATCAGTAACACCCGGTGTTTAATATTATCGGCAGCACGTATTATGGAGGCAATTTCTGACTGATTAAAAAATCGGGGTAACAACCAGGGTTTCTTTGGCCTGGGTATCTCAAAAAAAAATTGTTCCTTATGAAGTACCTGTTCAAAATAAAATTTTATAGCGTTTATACGGCTATGCATCGTATTCTCTTTTAACCCTGCTTTTTCTATGCAATGTTGCAGGTACCTTTTCAACTGATCAGGCGTTAACTCTTTTACCGATTTACTTTTTAATACCAATAGCAACTGTAAAAATTCATATTTATAGGTTCTTATCGTACTGGCACTGTAACATTTTAAACTGAGCGTTTGCAAGTATAGTTTCATTGCTTCAGTATTCTCAGGCGATAATGGATAAATTTGAAGTGTTTTATTTTTTGTTGTCGGAGTCGGTAAAACCATCGTTATAGTAAGTACCTGCTTCTTTTGCTGCTCAACTTTTTTTTTAAGGTCTTCTAATTGACGAATGGCTATATCTCCAAAGGTTTTTTTTAACGCATCTACACTTTCTTTTGTAAATGGCATTAGCCAACATTTATGTGTTTTAGTAAAAACGGCATTTAATTTTCTTAACACCTGATTGAAGCTTTCGCTGGGGGCTGCTTTTATAGCGATCCATTCTTTTGATCGATGCTGCAGATAACTGAGTGTAAAACTGGGCATACGCGAATGTAATAGTAGCGCAAATAAGTAAAAGCCGTTTTTTCCTTTATAATATTGCTTTTTTACTTAAAAGAAGCGGAGTTTTATTGTTTTATTTTAGTAGAGATCGTTGCTCAATTTAATCTATCAGCAAAAAGGCTTACTCAATAATTGCCTGATTGCAAAACAGGATTATAGCTAATAATAAAATAAAGTGATTAGTTTTTTAGAGAAGCCCGGAACTTCAATACCTTCTTTGGTTATAATTAATTAGCATGTTTAAAATGAAAATGCAACAGAGCGCAGAATAATGTTGTCATATTCGTTTAATGGTAAGAATTAGCCGGTAAATAAAAGTATATTCGCTTCTGTTACGGCATTACCCAAAATGGTAAATATGGAGTTAAAAGGTATTTCGAAAATAGCATCGATAGGTTTATTATTTTCTCTTTATTCTATCAAAATACTTGCACAATTTTCGTCCTCCGATAGTTCTTTATATCAAAAATCTGTCAGTAATGCTGTCGGTCTCTATTTTGCATCAATTGGCGATCAGTCGGGGCTGCTAAATGGTAATCAGTATGTAGCATATTCTTTTTCGTTTAAAGAGGGAGGCCATCCTTTTTTTAGTAAAGATAGTTTAGCAACAGGCTCTATTGTCTACAATAATGTTTTATATTCTGATGTACAATTGCTTTATGATGAAGTAGGCGATTTTCTTGTATTCGCAGATCGTATTCGTCGTATAAAATTACTTACTGAGCGGGTAACTGCTTTTACTCTTTATAATACTAATTTTATTCGTATCGAAAAAGATAGCCTAAACCCTATGTTGATAAGTACAGGATTTTATAGCCTCTTATATGATGGCAAGATAACCTTATTGAAAAAGGAAATTAAAGCAATAAGTGAAGAAACAGTATCTGCTACTGATGGAATTGTTCGGTTTATCAGAGTGAAAAAATATTACTATATTAAAAAAAATAACAATTATTATCAGGTGAAAAGGAAAAAAGATTTATCTGAAATTTTTAAGGACAACAAAAAAGAGGTACAACAATTTATTAAAAATAATAAACTGAGCTTCAAAAAAGATCGCGACAACCTTCTCATTAAAGTAAGTGCCTTTTACGATCAGCTAACAAAATAATATGAAATATAGTTTATCAATCCTATTGTTCATCGTATTTTCTTTGAGTTGCCTTAAATCTTTTTCTCAAAAAGAAAATGAGGATACTGTTTCATTAAACTTAAAAGATGCATCTATAAAAACATTTGTAAGCGAACTGGAGAAACAAACAGGATATTATTTTTATTATAATCCGGCCCGGTTTGATAGTATTACTTTTACTATCTCCATGGTGAAGCAGCCATTGAAGAAGGTGCTGGATTTTGCTATGGCGAACGCTCAATTTTCTTACGCAATCGATAATGATAAGCATATATTTTTAACAGGTAAACAAGGCCTTTACTTCTCTCTTCCCCAAGGTTATTTTTCAGCAGGCACGCAGAATAAAAATACACAGAATCCAGAAGGTAATAATGAAAGAGAAGAGGATGATCAACTAAAGCCTGAACAAAAAACAGCACTCGAAAATAAACTCTATGAAATAGGAATTAAAACAGCTACCTACGCTAAAAACGTAGCTACCCTGGCAGGTTATGTGATGGATGCAAAAACAGGTGAACCCATTGTAGGGGCATCGTTGTTTATTGAAAAATTGAAAATGGGTATTACAACTGATCAATACGGTTATTATTCTTTATCACTGCCACGTGGCAGACACCTGTTAAATATTCAAAGTCTTGGTATGAAAGATACCAGGCGGCAAATAGTATTAAACAATGATGGTAAGCTGAATATTGACTTGCAGGGAACCGTTATGACCCTTAAGAGCGTAACCATATCTGCTCAAAAAATAAGTAATGTAAAGGGAACCCAAATGGGTCTTCAAAAAATAGATATTAAAACCATTAAACAGGTACCCGTAATATTTGGCGAAGCTGATATTTTAAGAATTGTAACCACATTGCCTGGTGTTAAAACAGTAGGAGAGGCGAGTACTGGCTTAAATGTGCGGGGTGGCGCCAGCGATCAAAATCTAATTTTATTTAACGATGCTACTATTTTTAATCCTTCACATTTCTTTGGATTGTTTTCTGCATTCAATCCCGAAATTGTAAAGGATGTAGAATTGTATAAAAGTAGTATTCCTGCACGTTATGGCGGAAGGTTAGCCTCGGTCCTGAATATCAATAGCCGGGAGGGGAACAAAAAAAATATCACTGGTTCTGCAGGCGTTGGATTACTCACCAGCCGGCTTCAACTGGAAGGACCCTTCATAAAAGATAAATCTTCCTTTATTGTTGCCGGTCGTACTACCTACGCAAATTGGTTGTTGAACCTTTTGCCCGATCAATACAAAAACAGTAAAGCTTCTTTTTATGATCTTAATCTTAATATAACCCACGAATTCAATAAAAAAAATACGCTGTACGTTACCGGTTACCTGAGCCGCGATCAGTTTAATTTGAATAGTGATACTTCCTATAGCTATGGTAATACCAATTTTTCGTTAAAATGGAAACATGTTTTTAATAATAAATTGAATAGCCTGATAACAGGAGGGTACGACCGGTATGAATATAAAATAGCAAGCGAAGAGTTACCCTTGAATGCGTATTCGCTTGGCTTCGACATTAATCAAACTTTTTTTAAAGCTCACTTTAACTATTATCTTAACAGTAAACATACCGTCGACTTTGGATTAAATTCTATTTATTACCAGTTACATCCTGGTTCTTTTCAACCGGTAGGTACTAATTCACTGGTAGTTCCCGATATCATTGGAAAGGAACAGGCTCTTGAGTCAGCACTTTATATAAACGATCGGTATACAATAAGTAATTCATTCTCTTTAGAAGGGGGTATCCGGTATTCCATCTTCAATTCGTTGGGTGCGCAAACGATCAATACCTATGCTCCCGGGCTTCCACTAACGGTGAACAATATGGCAGGGCAGGTAGCTTATTCAAAAGGAGAATTTATTAAAACATATAGTGGCCCCGAATTCCGTATATCTGCCCGCTATTCTTTTACAGATAGTTTTTCAATAAAACTCGGATTTAATACCCAACGACAATTTATTCATTCAGTTTCCAATACTACCACGGTGGCCCCCACGGATATTTGGAAATTAAGCGACCCTAATATAAAGCCCCAATACGGCGAACAGATTTCTCTTGGCATCTATAAAAATTTTAAATCGAATACCATTGAAACTTCAGTAGAAGTATATTATAAACGGATATCCAATTACCTCGATTATAAAAGTGGCGCCGTATTGGTTTTAAATCCCCATATTGAAACAGATGTAATCGGATCAAAGGGGAAGGCTTATGGAGTGGAACTGCTTATTAAAAAACTTTCCGGAAAATTTAATGGATGGATCAGTTATACCTGGTCGCGGGTATTTTTAAAAATAGATGATCCTTCTAAAGGGGAAATTATTAACCGGGGCAATTACTTTCCTTCTAATTACGATAAGCCGCATGATATTACTGTTATCAGTAATTACCGGATAAGCCATCGGTATAGTTTTTCTATGAACGCAACGTATAGCACCGGCAGGCCAATTACGCTTCCCATAGGTGTTTTTTCATTCGGCGGTTCCATACGAACGTTATATGGCGATAGAAACGCTTTTCGTATTCCAGATTATTTCAGAGCCGATTTTTCTATGAATATTGAAGGCAATCATAAAATACATCAGAAAACACATAATTCGTGGACCTTCGGCGTATATAATTTTACAGGAAGAAAAAATCCTTACTCTGTTTATTATGTATCTGAAAATGGAAGTATTAACGGGTATAAGCTTTCTATATTTGGAAGTGCTATTCCCTACGTTAATTTTAATATCCGGTTTTAAAATTAAAGCATGAAAAAAATATTTTTTATAGTACTTGTTTTCATTACATCGGGCTGTAAGGAAATTTATGTGTCGCCCTTTCAATCACCCGAAACAGGATTTCTGGTGGTAGAAGGAGCCATTATTAGCGGGCAGGGAACCACCACCATTAAATTAAGCCGAACAACTAAATTAGATATACGAAAATTTGAGGTTGAATTGGGTGCAATACTAACGGTGGAAGGTGATGATAATTCACTGTATATACTTTTTGAAAAAGGTAATGGGCACTACGAAGGAATTGACCTTAATTTAAACAACGCACATAAGTACAGGCTCCGGATAAAAACAACAGCAGGTAAGGAATATCTTTCTGATTTTTCGGTTGTTAAAAATAATCCACCTATCGAAGACGTTAGTTGGAAAAGAGAAAATGGCGGGGTACAATTGTACATAAGTACAAACGATCCTCAAAACAATACGCGCTATTACCAATGGGAATATACTGAAACATGGGAATTTCATTCGGCATACCCTTCCTATTTGAAATATAAAACACAATCAATTCCCGGTGGCGATACCTACGAAGTGGTGTTTAAAGATTCAACTACTTTTTCATTCGATCCAACTATATATACCTGCTGGAAATCTAATGCTTCAACAAACCTTTTAATAGGATCCTCTGCTAGGCTTAGCCGTGATGCTATTTACCTTCCGCTAACGTTTATTCCTCCCTTTTCACAGCAAATAGGGATATTATATAGTATTAATGTAAAGCAGTATAGCTGGAGTAAAGAAGGGTATGAATTTTTAGAAAGAATGAAAAAAAATACCGAAGGAACGGGCTCTGTTTTTGACGCGCAACCTTCGGAACTAAAAGGGAATATTTACTGTATAACGGATCCGGCCGAACCTGTAATAGGTTTTGTAAATATTTGTAAGGCACAGGAAAAAAGGATTTTCATCAAACCGTCTGAGGTACCTGGATGGAACTATAATGACGGGTGCAGATTTTTCGAAATAGAAAACCAAAGCGATAGTATCCGGCTTAAAGGGCTTGGATTGATGCCAGCCTATGTTGCAAAAACAAGCCCTTTTGGAGGAGCAATCCTGAGTTTTATAGCGTCTACCTCCGACTGTGTGGATTGCACATTAACGGGTACAAACCGTAAACCTGTTTTCTGGCCATAATTAACAATGTATTTAACCAATGGAAAAAATATATTTTTTGTATACACTACCGATCCTGCAACAATTAAAAATTTCTTTACCCGCAATGGTGAGGCTCTTTCTTTTTGTTATTCTTTTTTCGTCGAAAACTACTGCACAAAATTCGGGAGAAATTATTTTGCAGGAATCTTTTAAGAATTATCAGGAACATTCCTTCACAGAAAAAATATATTTGCATTCCGATAAAGATATTTACCTGGCGGGAGAAATATGCTGGTTTAAACTATACAATGTAAATGCCATTTTTAATTCACCCGTATCCGTTAGTAAAATTGCTTATGTAGAGGTGCTTGATAGTAACAACAAGCCTGTATTAAAGGCAAAAATTTCTTTAAAAAATGGTACTGGAAATGGTTCATTCGATTTTCCTTTATCCCTGATTTCAGGAACCTATAACCTTCGGGCTTATACTAATTGGATGAAAAATGACCCTGCAGACTATTTTTTTTATAAAAGAATAAGGATATTGAATTCCCGTAAGGCAGTCGAAAGTACTGGTTCTTCTTCAAAAGAAATTTATGATATACAATTTTTTCCGGAAGGAGGAAATCTGGTTAATGGGATACAGAGTAAAATTGCATTTCACACAGTAGATAAAACCGGAAAAGGAATATCCTGCGAAGGTGTAGTGATTAATGATCAAAATGATACGCTGGTTCATTTTTCCTCATTGAAATTTGGAATGGGAAATTTTTTGATGACACCACAGGAGGGTCACTTATATAAAGCAATGATTCGTTTGCCAAACGGACAAAAACTATTAAAAGAACTTCCGGTAGCTTATAAGGATGGATACACACTTCAATTGGAAGCAACGGAAGCTGACCAGCTTAAAATAACAGTTCGAACAAATTTAATAAATTCGGTTACTCCAATAGTTTACCTATTTGCTCACACAAGGGGGTCAGTAAAATTTGTATCCGGTAGCAGTACAGCTAATGGTCAGGCGGTATTTTTAATAGATAAAAACAAATTGGGCGATGGTATATCACATCTTACTATTTTCAATGCCAATAAACAACCTGTTTGTGAGCGGCTTTATTTTACTTATCCAAAACAGCAATTAGAAGTAGCAATTACATCCGATTTGAAAGAGTATGATCTTCGAAAAAAAATAAATCTTCATATAAATACATCTAATCTGGATGGAAAACCTTTGGAAGCAACTATGTCAATGGCGGTAATTCGTATTGATTCGTTGCAGGAAATAGAGGAGATGGATATTAGTAGTTATCTATGGTTAAGTTCAGATCTTACAGGTACTATTGAATCTCCCGGCTATTATTTTAATACTATTGATTCTTACAAGGAGGGTGCAATTGATAACTTAATGCTTACGCATGGCTGGAGAAGATTCAATTGGGAAGAGGTATTTCAAAATAAAACCCCTGGATTTGATTTTGCTCCCGAATATGTTGGTCATCTTATAACTGGAAAAATTATAGAAAACAGCACTGGATTACACGGAAAAGGGATTAATGGATTTTTATCGGTACCCGGTACCCGAACACAATTTCGAACAGCCAGAAGTAATGAGTATGGCGTAGTAAAATTTGAAGTGAATGATTTTTATAATGAAGGGGAAATTATCGTTCAAACCAATAGTAGGATGGATAGCGGGTATTCAATTGAAATTGTAAGCCCTTTTGCAGAGAAATTTACAAAGAATATATTGCCTGAGATTAACCTTCGTACATTACAAACTGAAGATTTACAATTTCATCATATTGGAGTACAGGTACAAAATGTATTTAATAGCAACAAAACAAATCAATATAAATTTCCAAGTATTGATACCACCCCTTTTTATAATAAGCCAGATATTACTTACCTGCTCGACAATTATGTTCGGTTTACTACTTTAGATGAAGTGTTACGCGAGTATGTACTACCCGTAAGTGTAACAACTAGAAACCGTAAGTATCATTTACCTGTATACGATGAATTAAGCAGGAAATTTTTTGAAATTGATCCATTAGTATTGGTTGATGGGGTACCTGCTTTTGATTTTGACAGATTCATGAATTATGACCCGCTGAAAATGCGAAAACTGGAATTAGTTTCGCGATTGTACTATTATGGAAATCTATTTTTTCCGGGTATTATAAATTTTGTTACCTATAAGGGTGACCTTGCCGGCTATGAACTTGATCCGCACGCAACGGTTATTGATTACGAAGGACTGCAATTGCAAAGAGAATTTTATACACCGGTTTATGAAACACCCCAACAGATAGAAAGCAGGTTGCCTGATTACCGAAATCTATTGTATTGGTCGCCCGATATCAATACTAATTCAAGTGGTAAACAGGATATTAGTTTTTATAGTTCAGACCTTGCAGGAAAATTTGCAGTGATTTTACAAGGTATAACCCCAAACGGAAAAACAGGCAGTAAAGCAATGATGATTGAAGTTAAAAAACCATTAAACCTTTCTAAAAACTGAGAATTAAAATATAGTGATTCCTTTCTCAGAGTTTTATTTTTTATGCTGATTTTTTAAGAATTAAATCTTGCCTTTTTATTAGTGAACATATATTTTTATTCCTGCGCACTAAGATCATTTTATTAATTTATAAATTAAAGAATTTGCGGAGCGGGTTTCTGATTACACTCTTTCCAATGAGAATACTAGACTTCTCTCCTTAACGAGTGGCCTGCCCGAAAGAATTCATTCACGCGGGGTTCGGCGTGCCTGTCGGCAAAGGCAAGGTGTGGTGATACCTGCAAAGGAAGCAATTAACTTATCAAGTCGGAAAACTAAATTATTTTTTAGCAACTTCTCAGGCTTCCTGCTCCATATAACTTTCCACTGGCTCGCAGGTACAAATTAAATTGCGATCGCCGTGTGTATTGTTTACTCTGGCTACAGAGGGCCAAAATTTGTTTGCTTGCACGTAGGCTAACGGGAATGCAGCTACGGAACGGGAATAAGAATGATTCCAGTTATCGTCCATAACAACCGCCTGTGTATGGGGCGCATTTTTTAATGCATTGTCTTTTTTATCTGATTTACCTTCTTCAATGGCTCTTATTTCTGAGCGAATACTTAGCAATGCATCGCAAAAGCGATCCAGCTCCGCCTTGTCTTCACTTTCAGTAGGTTCAATCATAATCGTACCAGCAACAGGAAAGCTCATGGTGGGGGCATGAAACCCATAATCAATCAATCGCTTGGCCACATCTTCAGCCTCAATGCCGGCACTGTTTTTAAACGGACGAAGGTCAACTATGAATTCATGCGCACAGGTTCCGTTTTTGCCAGTATATAAAATTTCATAATCTTTTTGCAACCGCACTTTCATATAATTTGCATTCAGTATAGCATACTCGGTTGCTGTCTTTACTCCCTCAGCACCCAACAACCTTATATAAGCGTAACTGATTAATAAAATAGAAGCGCTTCCATAAGGAGCTGCACTTACTGCACCTTTTGGTAGTAGACTGGAGGCTGTAGCCTGGAGGCTGTAGCCAGTCTGTAGGGTAGGCAGTGCAGGAGAATTTTCAGAAATCTTTCCACTCACTATTGCCAACTCACTATTAACTATATGCGAAGATAAATGGGGTGCAAGGTGTTTCTTAACGCAAATCGGACCCATGCCTGGTCCACCACCTCCATGAGGAATAGAAAACGTTTTATGTAAATTCAAATGGCAAACATCGGCTCCAATAATACCAGGCGAAGTTAATCCTACCTGTGCATTCATATTCGCACCATCCATATATACCTGGCCGCCATGCTGGTGAACAATCGCACAAATTTCTTTTACACTTTCTTCAAAAATTCCATAGGTACTGGGATAAGTAATCATAACGCCGGCTAAGCTGGTACTATACTGTTCTGCTTTTGCTTTAAAGTCGGTTACATCTATGTAGCCATTCTCCAGCGCTTTTACTACTACTACTTTCATACCGGCCATTACTGCACTGGCAGGATTGGTGCCATGCGCAGATATTGGAATCAACATAATATTCCTATGTGTATCGCCATTTGACAAATGAAAATTTCTGATGGCTAATAAACCGGCATATTCCCCCTGTGCCCCACTGTTAGGTTGAAGACTGCAGGCATCGAAACCTGTTATTTCGCATAGGTAGTCACTTAAATCTTTTAAAATTTGTTGATAACCCTGCGCCTGGTTTATAGGAGCGAAGGGGTGAATCTTACTCCAGTTGGCCCAACTTAATGGTATCATTTGCGTGGCAGCATTCAATTTCATTGTACAACTTCCCAATGAAATCATGGAAGTATTCAACGAAAGATCTTTGTTTTCCAATTGTTTTATATACCGCATCATCTGGCTTTCGCTATGATGTGTATTGAATGCAGGATGCGTAAGAAAGGCTGAAGTTCGTGTAAGCGCCGTAGGTATATGATCTAAGGAAGCATCCTCCGAAATATCAAATGCAACCGGGTTGGTGTCATTCTCAAAACAATTAATTAAATCGTATAAATCTTCCGGCAGTACCGTTTCATCCAGGGAAATACCAATTAACTGGTTATTGATAGGGCGGAGATTGATGCCCTGACGTATTGCTTTATCCAGAATCGGCTTGCTGTCAGTGACCTTTACTGCGATGGTATCAAAAAAGAAACGGGATGCTAATTTAAATCCAATGGCTTCAATGGCTTCAGCAACAGTTTGGGTAAGTAAGGCGGTTCGTTTAGCGATATTCGTTAAACCTTTCGGCCCATGATAAACTGCATACATGGCAGCCATATTTGCAAGCAGGGCCTGGGCCGTACAAATATTTGACGTTGCTTTTTCTCTTTTTATATGTTGCTCCCTGGTTTGCAATGCCATTCTTAATGCGCGATTTCCCTGTGCATCAATACTAATACCAATGATACGCCCGGGGATTGATCGTTTAAAATCATCTTTACAACTAAAGAAGGCAGCGTGTGGCCCGCCATATCCAAGCGGAACACCAAATCGCTGCGCTGATCCATAAGCTACATCTGCACCTAATTCACCGGGAGGAGATAATAAGGTTAGCGCAAGCAGGTCGGTACCCATCGCTACATAAGCTCCAACTTTGTGTACACTGTTTATGAAGATACGGTAATCCTCAACCGAACCAATATTATTGGGGTATTGAATTAATGCACCGAAAAACGTTTCATCTAAAACTATTTTATTATAGTCACCCACTATCACGTCAATGCCTAGTGGCTGTGCGCGGGTAATAACTACATCAATAGTTTGAGGGAATACTTCTTTATCTACAAAGAATTTGTTTGCCTTAATTTCATCGGTTCTATTTACCTGGTGAAAAAATAAATTCATTGCTTCCGCGGCGGCAGTGGCCTCATCCAGTAAAGAGGCATTGGCAATAGGCAAAGCCGTAAGATCACTAACCATTGTTTGAAAATTCAATAAACTTTCCAATCGCCCTTGGCTGATCTCGGCCTGGTAGGGAGTATATTGAGTATACCAACCCGGGTTTTCAAAAACGTTCCGAAGTATTACCGAGGGGGTAATGGTATCGTAATATCCTTGTCCGATGTACGAACGGAATACTTTATTGTTTAATGCTATTTCTTTCAGGTGCTTCAATAAAGCGGTTTCACTCATGGCCGCGGGTAAATCCAGGGAGTTGGGGTTACGGATTGAGCTGGGAACTGTTTTTGAAATTAATTCTTCAATACTCTTTGCGCCAATTGTTTTCAACATTCCCGCTTCGGATCCTATGGTACCATTATGACGGGGGATAAATTCGTTCGACTGTTGCTGGAAAAGATTCGTGTACGTTGAATTGATTTAATGATTTTGGGGGTTGGTGCAGAGGAACTTCCTGCCAATAAAAACGGAATTCAGCAGGGTAGAAGCCAACTACA
>JANNEK010000437.1:0-10948 GCA_031378605.1 Chitinophagaceae bacterium
CTCGCAACGCCTGATCTTCAATATTTCTTCTTTGCGTCGTAGCGCCTTTGCGAGATTTTATTTATCTTTTGGATAGCCTCTTTTCTGAACTTATAAAAGAGAATTTTCGTAATTCAGTTGAACTTCCTGTTAGTTTGCACATTGGTCGTCAAATCAGATCCAACAGATGTACGGATCAGGCAGCAGGTCAATACTATTACGTTATTTTTTTCGTTGATGAGTTAACTAAATCCAATTCAGTGAAAAACAAAATCCTACTTTTTGTTTGCATATTTCCATTTATTGCATCAGGGCAAAAAGTTGACCTGGATCGATTCAATTTCAGTTCTCAGTTTAGGAGACTTCCATCGATTCAACTGGACAGCAATTACCGAACCTACAATGTGGTAGTACAGGGCACACAATTAATGCAATCGTATTTAAGGGAAATGACGCCGGAAAAATCAGTTTACCTGGAAGGTTGGAAATGGATGAATCGGAATGGGCATATTAGTTTTAATGTGAAACTGGAAGATTTATTGCCTGAATCTGTATCGGTTCAGGAACGTGTAGACATCAAAACGGATAAGACGGGAAAAGAAATCAGCAGGCGTATTTTTTATTGCCAGGAGGTAGTGTATACATTTGCCGCTACTGCGGATATTACCGATTATAAAGGCGCGCATATCATGGATATGATACTTGCAGACCGTGGTTATAAACAGGTGTATAAAAGTCCGGAGTTTCCAATACGTCAATTAGCGGAAGGTTATTTCGTTATAAATGCACTTAAGGTTACGGGTCAGTTGTATAAAAACTGTGTGAACAGGGCGATGGATTACCTGAGTTCAACCTCTACCGATAATTTTGGATATGGAGTATTAAATGTAACTGATTTTATGTGGATACTTGGCAATAGAAAGCATCCTGAATACATGTCTCACCGGAAAGCTTTTCTGGAATTGAAAGATGTTTTATTCTCGTTAGATGCGAATTCTTCGATCGTTGGAGTAAGGGAACGGTTAAAGCCGGTAATTAATTATTTCGAGAGTATAAAGAAGAATTACACCTCTTCAAGTAAGCAAGACCGTAAGTTGCGATATGCCAGTTATTATAACCTGGCCAAGTTATATTATTATCTAGACGACCCGCAGGCTATGATGAAAGAAGCCAGCGGACTCATTTTAAACGATTTTGATACCAGTGATGGAAAGTCGTTGGAGCAAAGTGCAAAATGGTTGAAAGATCTATTCACACAAACACAAACTACAACCCGTCATTTTCCGATTGCGATAGAATCTTTTAAAGGGCCTTATGAAAATACCGTTTCCGCTACTAAAACTAATCAGTAAGTTAGCAGTTGGTCATCAATAAAGTTAACAGGAAATATATTTCTTGATTTTTATTGGCATTCCTTCATAATAGTACTATATATTGCCAGACTGACATTTATAAAATTCAATTTGATAAATTATAAATGTGATTTTATGCATTGCTTATTACTTGCGATCGTTTGCCAAACTGCTGTTATTATATTTATGAGGTTGTCGAATGTTTTTTTAAGAAATGTATATGCCTTTGTAGCAATTATTTTTATTTAATGGGGTATATTTTTTCAACACTTATACTAAGGTGTCTGCCTGTTGGCATTGCGAATTTATTATTGGAAGGAGCCAGCGAGTTGTTTGTTGCAACTATCGGTGCAGAATTTTTTAAAGAAATTTTTAGTTCACTTCAACTGATTTTGATGTAGTTAATTATTGCTGGTTTGGCAGGACCGAATTTGGAACGGGTGGCCTAAGCATTTATAGAGTATTGCTTTAATTTTAAAGAACCCTTCACCTGTTTATTCTTCGATAGAAACGGCAGTTTCATAATAATAAGTAGTCATTTCACGATGCGTTTTAATAAAATTGTGTTGATGACCAAACCAATCCATCAATTCTTCTCTTAATAACAGTGTTGGGGAAGAAGATAACAACGTTTGCCAGGATGACCATTTATAGTTTGTGAAATCTTTGACTATATTATGCTTTACCGGGTTAGCATGAGTATATATTAAAGCCTGGGTAAAATAATCGTCAGAATCTATAGCTATTCGTTTGAAAGATTTACAAAACAAATTTCCATTACGATTGTGAATGGTATTTATGCTTTGGGTATAGGATTGGAAAAATCTCTTAAAACTTTGTTCTGTAAGTTCATCAAGGGTAAGTTCTTCTTTAAGAAATAGTTTTTCTGTTTTTGTTCTGTTGCCTGGAATAAGTTTTTCTATATTTTCTTTTATTGATAGTATGGATTTTAATCGGGCAAGAAAATGGAAATGATTCGGAAGGAGGCACCAGCTATATGTATCCAGGATTGGGGAAAGGAAATCATTATATTTTTTCATGAATAAATGTCTGTCTGCATCAGATCGAAATAATTTTTCAAGATTATTTGTTCGGTTATAGATGTGGTAGATATTGTTTTCTACAAAATCGGCTTTATATTTTTTTGGAACAGGCATAACACAAGTTAGCAAAAGCAGTTATTGCCTAACAAGGGTAAAAAACGATTTAAAATGTTTTTTTCGGCATCAACCCCTACAAACAAGATGCATATCTGATTTCTAAGGGTGTAGAGGTTTCGAACTTGTACAGGTTGCGAACCTGGAGGAGTTCGCTACCTGATAAAAAAATGAAAGAAGTATCTACTTATCAGACTCCAACTTGTAAGGGTTTCGAACTTGTATAGGTTGGGAACCTGGTCGAAACGGCTTTAATTATTTTAGTCAGAGAATGTCGTTTATTAAAGCATATTCTAAAATATCTGTCCGAAACAAACTTCTCCTATGCATGCTATCATTCGCTTTCTTTTGGTTAGAAATCCTGCCAGCCAATTAGAATTTAGATAAATAAACCCAAACATTAATAAATTCAGATCGAAAGAAGGACGATTGTCACACATTGGTCAAAAGCTTTCATTTAGATTATTGATCAGGGTTAATTGAAATTCAATTTTCGAATACAATCGATTGTTTTCCTTGGTAATTTGTAGGTTAAGCTTACTTTGCACATGTTATTATTAAAATATTTTACTGTAGAGGTATATTTTCAGATTCTTTTTTATAGTAAAAAATTCAACACAAAATCAAACTTCCATGCTAAAGCAATTCAAAAAACAAGTTCTTTTTTTTGCAGTATTCTTTTTACCCGTCCTTTTATTTGCCCAAAAAAATGTCACGGGAATTGTTAGAGATGCCACCACTAAATCTCCCCTGGCTGGTGTTTCCGTAAAAGTTTCTGGCACCAATCAGGGTACTACTACGGATGCCAGTGGTAATTTTTCATTGAGTGTAACTGGTACGCCTAAATTAATAGTATCCAGTATAGGGTATGAAGAGCAAACGGTCTCTATCAACGATCAGTCTATTTTAGAAATTTTACTGAAGAGTTCAAGTACAAACCTCGAAGAAATTGTATTAACTGGGCGAAGATCATTACCCAGATCATCTACTGTTACCCCATTGCCGGTTGATAACATAGATGTAACAACGCTGAAAACTACTGGCCAAACTACTTTTGATAAGGCCCTCCAGTATCGGGTACCATCATTCAATACTATTAATACGCCAGTAAACGATGCAACCACTTTATTGGATCCTTATGAGATTAGAAATTTAGGCCCGAGCCGCACATTAATTTTAATTAATGGGAAAAGAAAAAACCTGAGCTCATTATTGTATGTTCAATTTGCGCCGGGTAGAGGCGAAACGGGTTCTGATTTATCCGCTATTCCTACGGATGCAATCAAGCGCGTAGAAATTTTGAGAGACGGAGCTTCTGCTCAATATGGTTCCGATGCCATTGCAGGTGTTATGAATGTAATATTAAAGGATAGATATCAATACAGTTCACTAACATTAAATTCTGGTATTACAAGTAAAGGCGATGGCGCAAACTATGGTCTTGCTTTTAATAGTGGAACCAATTTGGCTGGTAAAGGATTTATCAATTATACCATTGATTTTAGTCAGCAGGATAATGCTATTCGGTCAGGCATTATTGATAGACCAACTGAAAAAGCAACTTTTGGAGGAGATCCTGCTACCGATGCTGCTATTGATGCATTTCTTACTAAGTATCCTACCGGTAAAAATAATAATGGTACAGGCCAAATATCAGCGGCCAAGTTCAATTATAATCTTGGTATCGACGTTGGCGAAAAAGCTCAATTTTATAGCAATGCGGCTTATGTTGTGAAGAAAGCAATCAGCAATGCAAATTATCGTGTTCCTTATTGGAGAACGGATGCTGGTTTATTACACAAAAGAATACCTGGTGCTCCGAATTATACAGGTGGATCAGATCCACTCTATGAAGGCTATCTTGGCTATGAACCTACTTTTGAAGGTGATTTAACCGATTATAATGGAACACTTGGGTTAAGAAACGAAAAGAATGGATGGAAACAGGATGTGAGTTTAACCTTTGGAGGAAATCAACAATTGTATGCCGTTGATAATACCGTTAACCGCAGTTTAGGTGCTGCAAGCCCAACTACGTTTAAGCCTGGGGGTTTCAGATTTACAAACATTATAGGCAACTACGATATTTCTAAATCTGTTTCGGATAATTTTGCTATTGGATTCGGTTCTGAAATAAGAAAAGAAACCTATACAATTATTGCCGGGGATACCGCTTCCTATTCCGGACAGGGAGCTAATTCATTTCCGGGTATACGTGCCGAAAATGGAACCAATAACAGCCGCTTTAATTTCGGTGCTTATTTTGATGCAAGCTGGGATGTAACTAAAGATTTTCTTTTAAATGCCACGGTAAGGGCTGAACGATATAGTGATTTTGGAAGCGCATTTGTTTGGAAAGCCTCTTCCCGTTACAAATTGGCTGGCGATAAATTTGTAATCAGGGCTTCTGCTTCTACTGGTTTCAGGGCTCCAACCTTACATCAAATTTATGCGCAATCTACACAGGCTTCCTTTTCCGGTGGAACGATCGTTCTTTCTGGTTTATTTAATAACAGAAGCAAACAGGCATTTGCGTTAGGCGTTCCAAAATTGAATCCTGAAAAATCTGACAACTTTACGTTTGGTATAGGAGCAAGCCCTACCAGTAATTTTAGTGTTACGCTTGATTATTACAGTATTACTATTAAAGACAGAATTCTTTATAGTTCTTCAATTAATACAAGCGATAAATTACTTGCAAATCCAACTACTGAATTGGGACGTATCCTAAAAGGAAATAGTACGGGTGCCGGTAATTTTGATTTGGCAAGTGTTCAGTTTTTTATCAATGCCTTAAAAACAAAAACACAGGGCCTCGATCTTGTTATTAACTACAAAAACATTAACCTGGGCGCTGGAAAGATGGGCATTAACTTGGCAGGAAACTTTACGTTAAAGAATGAGTTGGTAGGAACCCCTGATGTACCGTCTCCTATTAAATCTGCTAACGCACAAATTATAAATACACAGATTAAATCGTTACTGGAAGAAGGAAGACCAAAATACAAAATGGTATTAGGCATAGATTACCATATAAATAAATTCAGTGTGAATTTAAATAATACACTGTTTGGAACTACTCAATTCCAGGATTTGGATAATGGAGCAAATTATGGTCTTTATATTAATAATGCCACAGATCCTGATAGAAGCCCCATGGAAGATATTAAACAGAGATTTTCTCCCGCTGTTGTTACAGACTTAAATATTGGATATAATTTTACGGAGAAAGTAGATTTGTCTGTAAGTATCAATAATCTTTTTAATGTTTTACCGAAGTGGGAGTTAGTATCTTTAAATTCTGAAGGACAAAAGGTGTTGAGTAACCCGGCGGCAAAAAATTTGTTAGAAGGATTTTTAGCTTTTAGCGGCCGTTACCGTATTCTTGGTTATAACGGTTCTCAGTTTAGTCAGTTAGGAACAATATTCCAGGCTTCCTTAAGATTTAAATTCTAAGAAGCCTATTTTTTAATAAATATTCAGGGTTGATTTCCTTTAATGGAAATCAGCCCTTTTTTGTAAAGCTCCGTTTATTATTAATAAGTAATAACTTGTTTACTTTTAATAATAAAATTGTGAATGAGTAACCTGTACAGTAATATGGCTGAAGTATATGACGGCATGTACCAACACTTTATTGATTACGACGAAGAGTTTGAATTCTATAATGCCCTGCTGATTAAATATAAGTGTAAAAGCTTCGTTGAAATTGGTTGTGGTTCTGGAAACCTGGCCAAAAGATTTTCAACATACGGCGAAAACTATTGTGGCTTAGATAATAGTAATGAAATGCTGAACATCGCTAAAGCAAAGAATCCAAATACCCGATTTATTATGGGTGATATGAGAAATTTTCATCTTCAATATAAAGTGAATGCGGGAATCATAACGGGCCGAACGATTAGTTATTTGGTTTCAGATGAAGACGTTGTTGCTGCTTTCGCTGCCATTAATTTGAATCTAACTGAAAAAGGTCTGCTATGTTTTGATTGTATTGATGCAAAGAAATTTATTCCGTTAATAACGGCGGGTGAAAAAATAATTCATCAGGCAACAATTGATAATAAAAATTATTACCGGGAAAGCTTATGGTCCGTCAATGATTTTCAGCATGGAATCTTTGATTGGATCTCTCACTATTATAAAGAGGATGAAAAAAGCAATCGAATTAAAATAGGGGAGGATCATTCAACACTAAGAGCTTTTTTTACCGATGGAGTTGCTGCTTTGCTGAGAAAAGCAGGATTCGAAGTAAAAGAAATGATCAAAAAACCTTCCTATGCTTTTGATACATTTGTAATGGTCGCGGAGAAGACAGTTGATTTATAGTATAACACGATAAATTTTTAATGATGAATATGTACGATAATCAAAATACTGTAGAAAAATCATTCGACCTGAATTATGTAAGTGAGCACCTGATACAGGCGCAATGGGCAGAATTTATCGAACTTAAAAAGGTTATTACTGAATTGGCTCATAAAAAAAAAGCGCCAATTTCTATCTTAGATATCGGAATTGGAAATGCCCGGATTCCCAAACATCTTTGTGGCGTTCAGGAAATATGGGATATAGTTGAACGTTACGATGGTACAGATAATGCGTTGGCTTGTGTAGACATTTCAAAGAAAAATATTGAGGCACTTCATATTCAGGATAAAGTGAAAGTCTATCATTTTGAAGCAGCCAACCTGGATGAATGGAAGGGGAAATATGATCTGATAATTACTACATGGTTTACAGCCGGTAATTTTTACCCCACAAATTTTTCTTTTGAAAATTACGCTGCATCAGGTGAAAAACTTGATCTTTCCTCAAATGAAAAATTTGAAACTATTTTTTTGAATGCCTATAATTTATTAAATAAAGGTGGAGAAATTGTAATTGGCGCATGTTATATTGATAACGATCGTACACGACAAAAACAAGAGCAGTCCTATAAAAAAATGGGAATGACGATCATTACGGATCCCAAAGATTCATTTACGGCTACCAAAGAAGGGTTTTGGTCTCAGCGATTTACCAAAGAAAAACTTTGTAGCTATTTGCATTTCGTCGATTCCAAAAAAATTAACATTACGCTGCTGGATACCTATGATTATGCGATGCAGGTAAGAATAAAAAAGTGATAATAATATAATATTCATTCTTCTTTTTGATTCTTATATTTTAAAGAGTTGTAAAAGCAAGTTTATATCTGCAGGAATAAGCATATTCTTCTGTTCTGAAATGAACTATCTTGTTCAAATAAAAAAAGAATGCAGAGCCGATTTGATATCCTGATTGATAGTTACCTCGATGGAAATGTTGGTAAAGACACAGGATTTTTAAGTGAGTCTCTATCAAAAGGCCTTCAGCAAAATATTAAACAATTGCAAAAAGAGGAATTGATGACGGCCGCTGGTATTGGAAATAAAGATGTAAAAGATGCTACTCAAAAAATACGGGGAGATAAAATCTATTGGATGGATAAGCAGAGTGAAAATATTTTTGAGATAGAATTTTTAAAGCAGGTAGAAGATTTTATTGCGCACTTAAATCATACCTGTTACACCGGAATTAATGATTATGAATTTCATTACGCAGTATATGAAGAAGGTAGTTTTTATAAGAGGCATAGAGATCAATTCAAAAATAATAGCAATAGAAAATATTCACTTATAAATTATCTGAATGAAGATTGGCAGGAAGAAGATGGAGGCGAACTTAAAGTTTATCATGAGGAAGGAACCCAACATTTTTTACCGCATGCCCAAACGGCCATTTTTTTTAAGAGCGATGAAATGGAGCATGAAGTAACAATAGCTAATCGTGAACGAATGAGTGTTTCTGGATGGTTAAAGTGTGTTTAAATAAACTTTATAAATTACGAAACATCACTTTTTTATTTCCTTCTTTTTGTAAAAGGAACTTTTGCAATTACTGTTTCACCTTTTCCTTTTTCATTGGCAATACTTTGAATGGTCCATAAATCGAGTAAGTTATCTCCATCAATAATACTACTACTATAATCTCCCCACGATTCGCCATCCGTGTACCCTTTACCTTCACCCAAGCTTATAATTTTTCTTATGGTTCCGGGTTTGTCTTTGGCCAATCGATAGGCGAAACGAGGGCTAATATATTTTTTGCTGTTTACTTCCTGGAAACCGATAAGTACATCATTTTTTTTGTTTACGGCAAGCGTTGTTTGTATATAATTGGATGTATCACTTTTTATAATTCCGGTTTGAATAATTTTTCCGTCTGTAATTCTGATTTGGTGCCATTGAACAGCAGAATGTCCTTCACAATTTACCGCTTGTGAAAACCAGATTGATCCGTTTTGTACCACCAGGTTTTTTGGATTTCGATCCCCACTTGAAACTTTTTGTTCTGTACCCTTTTGTGCAGAGGGCAATGGATAATCTATATACTTTAGGTTATGAAGCTTTTGAGAAACTATTTTACAATAGGGGTTCCCGTTAGCGTCTTCGCTTACTTTACGAATAATAAACTGACCGTCATCTATATCAAAGAAATAAAGATCGTCAATGGCATCCTGTGTAAAAACAGGATGGCCAAGGCTTCCTTTGAAGTGATAAATAGTGGCAGACTTACCTGCTTTTGCATCTGCGATACGAAGGATAAACGTATTTTCCGTTCCTCCCGGAAATGAATAACCAATCCATTTTTTGCTATAACCAATTCCGCCGCCATCTACTCCGTTGGTTGCAGGCACCGGGTACGTATTCCATGCACCACTTGGGTTATTTGTTTCTGAAATGGAAATATTAACAGGTTTTATTTTTGGTGTATCGTAGTACCACCAGAGATCAAATGCAAATACTTTGTTGTGAATATCATAATAAAGTTTTGGGTCAATGCCATTGTTAAAACATTTTTGTGAGACGCCTGAGACATACTCCCCCTTTTTTGTATAGATGATTATTCCACTATTGCTTCCATGAAGTATAAAGTCACCACCGACTGCAATTTGTGGATCTACCTGGCGATTACCATCCATCGAACCATTAAAAATCTGGTAGCTATTTATTAGTTGTGGATTTCCTCCCTGTTTGCGTTCCTTACATTCATTGTTATTATTAAAACTTGATTTTCGAATCGGAATAACAATTTCAGTTCTGGACGGATGGATAGTATCGAACAAATTTTGTGATGATGCTTCGTTGAAGACAAAAAACAGTAACGAAAGAATAACTATTTTTTTCATGTATAAATAGATCGGTTGAGAAATTTTCCTTAAGGATAATTAGAATAAGTTTAAATTCTTTTTATAGTTACTGAAGCTTACTTAAAATATTGTTTTATCGACTTAGGAAAATCGGCCAATGCAAAAGCTGGCTCTTCCAGTTCGGGGTGCCATAATTTTTCCCACTCAAAACTGTAATACCCTTTATATCCTCCGGTTGATAAGGCGTTTATTGCTTCGGTAAGAGGCACTTCTCCTTTTCCTAAAAAAGTATACTGTAATTTTCCATCAATAAATTTTGCATCTTTTATATGTGTATGATAAATATATTTTTTTAATTTTTTATACGCTTCTGCGGGTGATTCTTTCGTTGCGGTCCACATATTGCTGATATCCCAAACTAATCCTACAGCAGGAGTATTGGCAGTTTGCATTATTGCTGCGATATCTTCTATTTTTACAAAATCGCCATGTGTTTCCATAAGTATGCGCACTTTACTGCCTTTTGCATGTTCAGATAATTCTAATAATCCTTCTGTTATCAGGTTTATTGTTTGTTTTTTTTCCTGGTCTTTCGGAAAGTTGTTGGGAAAAACCCTGATGTTAGGACATTTAATTTCATGCGCTAAATCGATAAATCGCTTTCCTTCTTCTATATTTTTTCTTCTTTCCTCCGATTCAGTAAAATGTAAGGTTGCAGAAGATCCAAGGTCAACAAATTTCAATTTGTTTTCCTCCATCATCTTTAATGTAGAAGTAATATTTTGTTTACTGTTAAATTCACCGCACTTCGTTAAGTCGAGTTGACGAAGTATTCCTCTCAATTCAATGCCCGTATAATTATGAGTAACCGCAAAATCTACTATTTGCCGAAAGGTCCAATCCGGGCAACCCAATGTTGAAAAAGATAAATTAGGCGAATATTTTTTTGAGATGAATGAACTTCCGGTAAATGCACTGCCAATTATTAAAGCAGTGGATTGTAAAAATTTGCGTCTTGAATTATTTTGCATAGTATTTCTTATAGGGGTTCCTAATCGAATAATATTGAAAATTATAAAAGATAAAGATAGATGATTGATTGGTTGGTTAAGCAATCCTTAAAGACTTGTTTAAATTATTGATGCTATTAATTTTATTGAAGAGTTTGTTTTATGGGTTTCCAACTTGAAGGAGTTTCCAACTTGTAGGAGTTGCGAACCTGGGGGAGTTCGCTACCGGCAATAAAATAACTATCTGAGGCAGCATTGGTTGTTTTGATGTTTTAT
>JANNEK010000088.1:0-10789 GCA_031378605.1 Chitinophagaceae bacterium
GGCCAGGGGAGAGACTCTGCGGAGAGGTAAGTATATACCTTCTTTATAAGGCATTTCTCTCCGGACTGTCATGGAGTAAAGATACTAAAACAACATTTCGTATTTGGTGCCGCAGAGTCCTCGGCTAACCCACAGGGCCAACGGAGAGACTCTGCGGAGAGGTAACGGATATTCGCTGATTGCACTTATCTGTTCAACCCTGAGCTTGACGAAGGGCACATAGCAACACCGATTGAACTTATCTGTTCTTATCTGTTCACTCCGTTAGCTCCGTGTTGCGATTGTATATCAGTTGCAAATAGTATTCCCGGGTCAGGCCAGTGCTATTCAATTAAAATTTTTAGCCACTATTAGCCGAGACCCCGGGCAGAGGAAGGCGAGGCGTGAGTGACTAGTTTCCGCATTCTCTTTTCACACTTTTCTCTTTATTCTCTTTGATTTCTCTTTGTTCTCTTTTATTTACCCGCAGTAATGTACGATTGTAAATTTTTTACATAGAGTTCAAAGGCAGTAATACCCTGGGGAGTTATTTTACAGATGGTTTGGGGGTAATTATCCTTAAATTGCTTTAGTACATCTATATAGCCGGCTTCTTTTAGTTTATTGATCTGAACACTTAAATTTCCTGCTGTAGCATTTGTCTTTTCACGGATAAAAGTGAATTCCGCTTCTTTCACTCCAATTAGTAATGAAATAACGGATAACCGTAGCTGCGAATGTAATATGGGATCCAGTTCTTTAAACATTTGCCTGTTTTCCCTGCTTTAAATATTGGGTTCGTATCATGATTCCGGGAATCAACCAGGCCATCATAGCACAAAGCGCCATCAATAAAAAATCAATCTTTATATTGGTAAATACACAAATAAGGCTGCACACCCAACACAAAAAACCACCCATTAACATCGAACGGAATTTACGGGTAGCTGCTGTAATAATTGTTGGAATACCATATAAAAACAATAGATAGGAAGTAGCATAATTCCAAAAATGATACTGGCTTATCGATTTGCCGGTTAAGATTTCATATTCCTTCAACAGGGGTTCAATTTGAAAACTATAAGCTGTACTAATAAAATTAACAATGAATATTCCAACACCAAAACATATCCATACATAAGTAATCGTCTGATCTGTCCAACCCCGCACTTTTTGTATCCTTCGTTCACGAATGGTTATAATTATTTGCGGAATAATAGCAACAATTGCCAGCAACCATATATCGAAAGGCAACTCAAAGTCATATTGTATCTGGGCATATTGTACCAAGGAGCAAATGGCTATCACTGTTCCCCATAAAATTGGGCCAATACCTGTATCTACAAACGAATTTTTTGCCGTACTAATCATTTGTGTGATCAGGGCCAGGCTTTCTTTTTCTGAAAGATTTTTTTTGGGTGTTTCCATTGTCATTTCTTATTTCTTAATAAATGTCCTGGAATTATATAACTGAATAAGATAGCCAACGCTGCCATCAGTATCTGGTAATCGTACGAAAGATAAACAGCAATTACTGAAAGTATCCAGGAAATGATTCCACCAATAATAAGTGGTTTGAATTTTAGGGTAGAGCCGGAAACAAATGTACCTAATCCATAAAGTACCATAAAAAAAGGAAACACATTACTCTCCCAGCCAATTTTGGATATGATCATAGAAACAATAAAAAAAGTAATGCCCATCCCGGTCCAGAGATAGGCCATTGTTTCACCGATAAATGTTTTTACTCTTCGCGTCTTTGCATCACGAATAGAAAAATAGATGGAACCTGCTATTCCTAACACAATCACCCACCATACCAAATAATGTTTTTCGTATGCCAGTATACGTTTCAGTATAAATTGCCCAATACACGCAACAAAGGTGATCCATCCCCATAATAAGAAATAATGACTGTTCACCGATAAGTTCTGTTTTGTTTTATCAATCATCGATTGAATTAACTGCAGACTTTCGGCAGGAGTGAATTGTTCTTCTTTCATAATTACAAGCTTGATGAAATAAATGTAAAGAGATTCGGGGGCATATAACCCCCGAACAAAAACAGTTTATTTTAATTGGGAAAGGAAATACATCGTTTGCCCTTTGCCCCATTGTGGATGAAGTGGCGATTCTGCTTTGAATGATTCAAATAATTTCATTGATTCCTCGAACAAGGTTTTTGCTTCTGTTTTACTTCCGCCAAATTGTTCGGGTGTATAAAACTTATCCTGTGCCTCCAGCATATATACGCGGGGGTTAGCAGGGTTCATTGTTTTTGCTTTTTCCAATGCTTCGGCAGCTAGTGGCCCTTGCGTTTGATAACGGTTCATTGGATCAGCCATCATGCGTAAGGTAGCAATCATTTTACGAACACAAAGAATCTCTGAATTCGTTTTGCCTAACTCTTCCGCTTTGTTTAGTAACAACTCTGCCTGGTCGGCCAACGGGTCTGTTTTATCAGCAAATCCGCCCATTCCACCGGCAGCACTTCCAATAAGATTTCCTGTCATTACCTGGCTCATCGCTGAATAATAAAAAGGCAACCATTGTGTTTTTTCTGCCTCTGCAATACGCTGAAAATTATTACCGAGTTCTTTCCATCCTTCTACGGTTCGGGTAGTATCTAAAGCCGTAATATTTTGTTGCATTGCTTTCTGGTAACGTTCACTTTGAGCAACGGCACCGTTTATAATGGTATATACTGCAATTAATAAAATGAACTTTTTCATAACTGTGTTTTTATTTTTATTGATTTAAGATTATTTAACTATTGTATTGATTCCCTCACCCCTGCCCCTCTCCCCTTGCGGAGAGGGGTAAGAGCAGCAAAACAATATTCATCCTTATTATTCTTTAAAATTTCCATAATGAAAATGTATTACTTCTCTACTTGATGCTCTTCCGTATATTCAAACCTTAAATTCTTTGATCGCAAGAAGCTTTAATTTACTACTCTTATTTACTCCCATTTTTTCTACTTGTTCAATTTATAATCCACTATTAATCACTTCATCTGAACGATCTACTCCAAAATTCAGGAAAGCTCCAATAAAAATGAACATACGCGAAGGAGGAACAATTGCCTGCTTACGCAATCCATTATACGAATATTGGTAACCGTATGTTTGTTTGATATTGAAAATATTGCTTACCTGCAGTACATATACATCAAATACTTTTGCTTTTTTCTTTCCTATAAATGGAAGGTAATTCACTGAAAAACTAACATTATGATAGGAAGGCGTTTTACCCTGGTCGTTAAATTTATAATTGGTGCCATCGTATCCAATATTGTAGTAGGGGCGACCGCTGGCAAAATTATATGCTACATTCAGATTGGTTTTTATTTTTGATACAAACTTCTTTACAATTAGCGAAGCAGTATGTTTCGCCGCAAAATTTGGTTCGGTAGCCGATGGGAAATTTAAAAAGTCACGCCTCGTATCTAAATAAGAATAAGAGATCCAATAATCAAGGTCTTTAATATTTTGTTTGTCTCTCCAAAAAAATTCAATACCCTTGGCATCTCCATATCCCTTGTTATTGATAGCTGTTTCGCGGTTGTTGATAAACCCCGTCTTAATCAGGTCATCATATTTTTTATAAAAAACTTCTGTGCGAAAAGTTGTCTTTCCTTCCACCTTCATATATTGAGCAATATAATGGGTTGCTTTTGAAAACACCAGGTTGCTATTTGAAGGAAGATATTTTCGTTCGGGATTCTGATAAAATATTCCATAGGCTACGGAAGCCTGTGCCTGCTTATTGAATTTATAAGCTAAAGAAATACGCGGTGCGATATTTACTTTATCTAAAATAGCGGAATGCTCTAAACGTCCTCCTATTTTTGCTGCAATACTATTGGTAACATATATATCTGTTTCTGAAAAAAAAGATTTTATGTTTTCAGTAACGGAGGATGGAAAGGTTTGATTGTTGTAAGCGATATAGGAAGCGGTCTCGTGACTATAATTGTATTCGCCGCCAAAACGAATTATTGACAAGCCTTTCAATCTTCTTTCCAACACTATCCTGGCATTAAAAAAATCACCCTTACTATCAATTGCAAATTGTTTAAACTCGAGGCCGGTCAATAATATATCCTGTTTCGTTGAAGTTTGCATGGCGCTGTTGATATCGTCTTGATTCAATGAAAACGAAATACCTGTTTGTATTTTCCATTTACTGTTTAACTTTTCTTTCCAGGAAAAATTATGATAGGTATTGGTATTTTTAACGCCGAACTTATCTTTAAAACCAATTGAATCGATACTATTATCGGTAAATGACAATCTTCCTTTATTTAAATAACCATAATACTTCAATATTCCGCTCTTAGATGTTTTAATACGAAAATTTGCATCGGCAGAATGATATTCGGGAGCTTGTGAATATTCCTGCTTTTGTTTAAGTACCGCAAAGGCAGGTGCAAGATTCGTATAGTTGTAGCTGATACCCCAGGATGATTTTTTATTTTTGGCAAGATGCTGATAGCCCGCGCTTCCACCTAATACCGTAATACCAACGTTTGCTGAAGATTGATCGGGCAAATCAATTGATTCTAATATTAAAGCAGAAGAAAGTGCTTGTCCGTATAAAGCAGAATAGCCTCCGGTACTAAATACGGTTCCTTTAAAAATGAACGGTGAGAAACGACTGAACGAAGCAATATTTGGAACGCTACTAAAGAAAAAATTATTTACCAGGGTGCCGTCAATAAACGTTTTTGTTTCTGCGGCTGTACCACCTCGCACAAATAATCCTTCGCTTTCACCAACCTGTTGTGCACCGGGTAATGTTTTGAGAGCGCCGGTAATATCTCCATTGGCACTGGCAGTGGTAACAATATCAATAGGATCCAAGATAGCTGCAGCTCTTTTACGGTCGCTTGCTTCAAAGGTTCCAACAGAAATAACCACGGCAGTTAATTCGTTGGGTTCTTCTTTCAATACTATATTAATGGTAATTGCTGTTCCATTAAGGTTTACCTTTTGTTCCTGAAGTTTATAACCAATAGAGGTAAAAAGCAATACCTGTTCGCCTTTTTCTGAGGTTCTAAATTTGAAATTGCCAGCAGAATCGGAGGTGCCTCCATCATAACTATCTTTAACCGCAATACTAACACCCGCCATAGGCTTACCTTTATTATCCTTTATTTTGCCACTCACCAGCGTTTGAGCATTTGATAAAAGAGCAGTAAGTCCTAACACAACCAAAAGAACAAACTTGAACATTGTTTATAAATTTATCTCAAAACTAAACTAGTTTATAATATAAACTAAATATTTCAGATCAATTTTTTAAAAAAAATTTTGAATGAGGTTTGAAAATAGATTGCCTGAGTAGTAAATACAAACTAAAAAAAGAAAGGCCCGGCTAAGAGTAGCCAGGCCGTTTGTTGATCGTACCCTTTAAAATAAACTCTTGATGGAAGCATTGCTGCTTCATTGATTTCTTTTACTTTCTTACGAATATCTTTTCTGTTGGTGAATTCCAGACCAGAGGTATATAACATATAATTTTTAGCCTGTTTATAAAATCTTCCAAACTAAAGAATGAATTTACTATGGATGCAATTCCTTCTCAAATATCCAGTCATTCTCTTTTCTCATCTCTTTATTCCCCTTTCTCTTTTTTCTTTTCCCTCCTTTCTCTTTCTCCCTCTTTTCACTTTAAAAAATGGCCATCCCGTAGAAACGGGACGGCGTTTGTTGATCGTACCCTTTAAAATAAAACTTTATAATTTCTTATTTTCCTTTTACAATTCGTTGAACGGCTGTTTCAGTTCCATTTGACACTTTCATAATGTACAAACCAACAGGAAGATCATTTACATTTAATGTTTCTGTTTGACTTGCTTTACCAGCCACTACATGCTTCACTACCTGGCCATTTGCATTGAACAAATCAAATGTAACCATCGTATTTTGCCAACTGGAAGGTATTGTAACTCTTAGTTCACTTATCACGGGGTTAGGATAGACAGCTACAGATACTAATTCTTTTTGTTCTCCCATACGTATTAACCTTACTGCTGAACGCTGAACACGACCATCCATATCTACCATTTTCAACCGATAATAAAGAACACCACTTGCTTTTGTATTGGTAACATCCGGGAAACTATAATCAACCTTTACAGCAGAATTACCCAATGCAATCACCATTCCAACCTCATCGTAATCGATACCGTTAACACTGCGCTCCACTACAAAATGACTTAACTCTTTTTCCTTACCAGTTGTCCAGTTAAGAGCAACTTTTTTATTATTGAGTGTTGCATTGAAATTCAACAATACTAACGGAAGACTAAATTCATTAGACGCTTTAAATTCAAAACCTTTAAACCACAACGAATACATACGGTCGGCAGCATCACTTACACCTGTACTATGGCCACCTGTTCTCATTTTGAAACTATTCATGCTCTCGTAACTATTCGTTACCATTACTCCTGTTGCATTTGTATCTACATCAACATAATTTTTAATTGGCCCTTCAAATTTTCTTCCTACTACTGTATTGGTTGTTCCTATCATTTCCATAATATTCGTTCCGGTAAGCTCGGTGGTTTGTTCAAACTCGTATGTTTTCAGGCTATAAAAAGAAACCCACTCATTTATTTTATCATTGTTACCATCAATATCGAGGGCCGTTACTTTAAAGGAATCTACCACAGTTGGAGTATTTGTGCCAGTATTTACAAATGAAATTTTAAACTCCATCCACCAATCACTGATACCAGCCGGGGTGGTGTTATTATTACAGGTAACTCTTGGCTGAAACGCTTTACCATGACCGGTATAATTCATATCCAATTCTACCAGCGATACTAATGAAGAAGAGCGGCCATTAATAGTAACCAGCGCATCTACATTATTATTTACTTTGGTAAAACGATAAATCGCTCCATCATCACCATGAGTTCCGGAAATAAGAACAGGATTCTTAAAAACCAATTCCTGAGCTGATACAAAAAAGGCATAAAAAGCCAATAGAACCAGAATCAGGGACCTGCGAAGTATTGATGGCAGGTTAATAGAAATAGTTGTTGCTTGGGGGCACAGGTACGTTTTCATGATTTACATTTTTAAGGGACAGAAATTTGTACGTGGCGGCCCATAGGAAAGATGGTAGAGAATTCAGTTAGTTTCGAAGGAGGATTGGGGCATGGTATACTAAAAAACGAATAACTTTTTTTTTGGGGAAATTCAGGTAGGGATTGGGATCTTGAAGTTTTTTCGCTGAGTCATTCGCTTTCTTCGATCAGTGATCAGTTATGAACGATTGACTCAACAAAGATTGCTTCTGTTTTGTGAAAATGCAATAGTAAATCTACGAATCGAAAAAAAAATTATTCTTTTTAACAATTACTAAAGCGATAGCAACTTAAAAGCCCCGGCAAATCGCCAGGGCTTTTCTATAAAAAAATTATTCTTTTATTATTTATACTGAGGTGTTAATCCTTTAGCCAGTTCAATCATTTTTTTGAGTCCGTCATCCGGTAAATTACCTTTTTTAAATTCGGCCATTACATCAGGTAATTTATTTTCCATTTCCATGATAAAATGTTCTTCGAATTCTTTTACTTTTTTCACTGCTACTTCGCGCAGCAAACCCTGGGTGCCCAGGTAAATAATAGCAACCTGCTTCTCTACGGAGAAAGGAGAATATTGCGCCTGCTTTAATATCTCTACGTTACGGGCACCTTTATCAATTACATTTTTTGTAGCAGCATCCAAATCGCCTCCAAATTTTGAAAACGCTTCTAATTCCCGGTAAAGTGCCTGATCAAGCTTTAAGGTACCAGCCACTTTCTTCATTGATTTGATTTGTGCGTTTCCACCTACGCGACTAACGGAGATACCTACGTTAATTGCCGGGCGAATACCCGCATTGAATAAGTTTCCTTCCAGAAAAATTTGTCCATCAGTAATTGAAATTACATTCGTAGGGATATAAGCAGATACGTCGCCAGCCTGTGTTTCAATAATTGGTAATGCCGTTAAAGATCCGCCACCTTTAACAAGGTGTTTGATAGAATCTGGAAGATCATTCATATTCTTTGCAACGCCATCATCATTAATAACTTTAGCAGCACGTTCGAGTAGGCGACTATGAAGATAGAATACATCTCCCGGATAAGCTTCACGACCCGGTGGACGACGCAACAAAAGTGAAACTTCCCGATAAGCAACAGCCTGTTTAGAAAGATCATCATATATAATCAATGCAGGTCTTCCGGTATCACGGAAAAACTCACCGATAGCCGCACCCGCAAATGGAGCATAGAATTGTAATGGCGCAGGATCAGAAGCAGAAGCTGCAACAATTGTTGTATAAACCATTGCGCCATTATCCTCTAATGTTTTCATTACCCCTGCAATGGTAGATGCTTTTTGACCGATTGCTACATATATACAATAAACGGGTTTACCAGCCTTATAAAATTCTTTTTGATTAATAATTGTATCAACCGCAATCGCCGTTTTTCCTGTTTGACGATCACCAATGATTAATTCTCTTTGTCCGCGGCCAATTGGAATCATTGCATCAATTGCCTTGATTCCTGTTTGTAAAGGTTCTTTTACTGGTTCACGAAATATTACACCGGGTGCTTTACGTTCCAGGGGCATTTCATATTTCTCTCCGGTTAATGGTCCTTTTCCATCTATCGGTTCTCCAAGGGTGTTTACTACGCGTCCTAACATTCCTTCACCTACTTTAATGGAAGCGATTTTTCCGGTACGACGTACTTTAGCACCTTCCTTAATATTTCCACTATCTCCCATCAACACTACTCCTACATTATCTTCTTCCAGATTAAGAGCAATAGCGAGTACTCCATTTTCAAATTCTACCAGTTCTCCACTTCGTACATTATTCAAACCATATACACGGGCGATACCGTCACCTACTTGCAATACAGAACCAACTTCTTCCAAATCGGCACCTGCATTAAAGTTGCCCAATTGCTGGCGCAATATGGCCGATATCTCATCGGGTTTAATTTCTACCATTGTTTATCTTTTTAAATAGTTGTCGAAAGTTGAGAAGAAAGACAATTTATTTCTTTCAGTCTTCTTGTCTATCTTATTTTATATATAAAATCATTATTCATAAACTGGCTTTTGATCTTATTCAGATCATAGGCAATACTTGCATCTATTAAGGTATTCCCCATTTCTAGCTTAAACCCCCCGATAAGGTCTTCATTTACCTCTGTTATCAAATCAATATTTTTCATCGCTGTTTGCTGTTGTACATTACTTATGATAGCCTGCTTTAATTCATCACTGGCAGGAATAGCTGTAGTAAGTTTTATGGTATAGATTTCTTTTTTTACTTTGTACTGTTCAACAAAAGCAGTAATTATTTCGGGCAAACTTTCTTCCCTACCTTTCGTTACTAATAATTTATTAAAGGCCGTGGTTAATGCATTCACTTTATTATTGGTAAGAGCCATTAATACAGCTTCTTTTTTATCGGCAGTAATGATTGGGCTTTTTAACATCGTAACAAATTCCTTACTGTTTTTACAAACGGTTTGCAGGTACAGCATATCATTGTATACTTCTTCCAATTGATTACGCTCGATCGCTAAACCAATTAAACTCTTTGCATATCTTCCTGCTAAACGTGGATTGGGCATATTGCTATTCGAATTTGAAAATCTGCAACATTACAAATGACAGGTTGCTTTCATTTGCACCGTTGCATACTACTTCATTAATTTAATTTTACTTCGTTCGACAATTGCTTAATATACATTTCCTGATCTGCTTTATTTGCCAATTCTCTGCGTAATATTTTTTCCGCTACTTCTATAACAAGTGTGCCTACCTGATTTTTTACATCGGTAAGCGCCGCCATTTTTTGCGATTGAATAGCAGCCTGTGCTTCTACCACAATTTTATTGGCTTCAAGTTTAGCCTGGTCTTTCGCTTCATTAATAATTTTATCTTTAATTTCACGGGCTTCCTTCAACATAAGGGATCTTTCTTCACGTGCTTTGGCCAATAATGCTTCGTTCTCACTTTGAAGTTGGGCCATTTCTGCTTTTACTTTTTCTGCGGTAGCTAATGAATTGGAAATTGATTTTTCTCTATCCTTCAATCCCTTTACAATAGAAGGCCACGCATACTTGGCGAGTATAAAAAATACAACGAGGAAGGAAAGTAGTGTCCAAAAAAGCAATCCTAAATCGGGTGTAAGCAATTTCATAAAAAGCGTTCTATAATTTTACAATCAAAATTTCGAAGTAATAACTGCATCCGCTGCCCTTTGCGTTGGATGCAGTTAAAAAAATGGGGCTCGGTATTATAATACCATCGCCAGGAAACCAACAATGATTGCAAACAGTGCTGCTCCTTCAATAAGGGCCGCTGTAAGAATCATGTTGGCTCTAATGTCGTTTACTGCTTCTGGTTGACGAGCAATTGATTCAACTGCACCACGGCCAATCTGACCGATACCAATACCTGCACCTATTGCAGCTAATCCGGCACCAATTGCACCACCTGCGTTTGCTACCGCTTCCAGCATAATTACATTTAGTAAATCCATGTTCTCTTTATTATTGGTTAAAAAATCCTTTATTAATGATGCGCCGCTTCTCCCTCATGATGCGCTCCTTCAATTGCCTGGCCAATAAAAACAGCCGTCAGCATCGTAAAAATAAATGCCTGCAAAAATGCCACCAGCACTTCGATGAAATAAATAAAAATAGTAAACGCTACGGAAATAAGTGAGCTGCCCCAACCTGCTGCCGGATGCATTTGAGCGAAAATAAATATCAATGAAATCA